>NC_006833.1:600000-900000 GCF_000008385.1 Wolbachia endosymbiont strain TRS of Brugia malayi | reverse complement strand
AAGGTACGCCGGGGATAACAGGCTGATGGTGTTCAAGAGTTCATATCGACGACACCGTTTGGCACCTCGATGTCGACTCATCACATCCTGGGGCTGAAGAAGGTCCCAAGGGTTCGGCTGTTCGCCGATTAAAGTGATACGTGAGTTGGGTTTAGAACGTCGTGAGACAGTTCGGTTTCTATCTGCCGTGGGTGAAGGAAATTTGAGAAGATCTGACTCTAGTACGAGAGGACCGAGATGGATATACCTCTGGTGTACCAGCTGTTATGCCAATAGCATTGCTGGGTAGCTATGTATAGGTGGGATAATTGCTGAAAGCATATAAGCAAGAAACCCTCTTCAAAAAGATTTCCCAATTAAGGCCGTGGAAGACTACCACGTTGATAGGCTAGGTGTGGAAGCATGGTAACGTGTGGAGCTAACTAGTACTAATAGCCTGATTGATTTATTTGTTTTCTATATGTGAATATGCAGTGTTAAATATTAAGTGAATTTATTGAATTAGAGGTTTTTATTAACTTGGTGGTTTTAGCAAAAATGAAACACCCGATCCCATCTCGAATTCGGAAGTGAAACTTTTTAGCGCTGATGGTACTTGAAAAGGGAGAGTAGGTCGCTGCCAAGTTTATAAAAATTTCTTTATTAATTAAGTGATAAACATACTTTTATTTTAATTCCCTTGTTTTTTTAATTTCTGCTTTTTAGCAAATTTGCCTGCCTTTTCTTACATTTCCTTGATTGTTTTTTATTATATTGTCTAGCTTTGTTCCTACTTCTTCTTTATATAATTGATTTTCTTTTAAAAGAGAATAACTGATTTCTAATAACATTACATTACTTTCTGCCTCTAATAATTTTTGTTGCTTGAATGCTGCCTTCCAATCTATCCATGTTCCTTTTCCATTTTCTTTAGAGGGAAATAAAGATCCATACATCTCACTAAAGTTTGTATCACTTGCCTCTTTTATGTGCGCCATCATTCACCACACCTATTAATCAATTTTAAAAATTTTACCTATGTTATCATAAATAATATAGTTGTAAATACCTTAATTGAGATTTTTTCTTATTTTATTTTTTTTAAGCAAATAGTTATATCTTTCCGTAAGTTTTTATAACTTGCTTGCATAATATTTTTATGAGTTAATATTATGTAGTAGTACCCTATATTACTTATATCTAAAATGTTAGTTCTAGCAAGTACTCGTAATCGTCTTTTGATTTTGTTTCTTTTTGTTGCTTTTCCGGCTTTTTTACTAATAACAATACCTACCCTGATGATGTCAACATGCTTTTCAGGCGCTCTCTCTTTTATAGCATATAATGATATATAAAGCCCACGGTAAAAAAGATTACTAAGTGCTAGTTTGTTTTTAAAGGCAAGTGAAAAATCTTTTTTTTTATGCTTGATAACTTGATTATGCACATAATTTTTTACACCCTAATGAACGACGTCTATTGAGGATTTTCCTTCCAGCTCTTGTTGCCATACGCGAACGAAAACCGTGCCTACGTTTTCTTATCAAATTTTTTGGTTGAAATGTTCTTTTCATTGTTTTTATAAATACAATTAGCTATTTTAAATTGTTTTACTTTATTGTCAAATGATGGTTGCATTATATGTATTGAATGCTCTTAAAAATTGTATTCTCGTAAAATAAGATTCGATATGTGAGCAAATGAATTCATTGACAATGATCCTTTTCATACCTGTACTACTGATTCTTTTATTTTCCTTCAGCAAGTTTCAGCGGATGGACAAGGTTAAAATTTATTTATGCCTTAGTTGTGTATGGATGTTAACTTGGTCGTTAATACTCTGTGACGATTACTTTATAACTTCTGTTTCCATAGCATTCCTTTTTTTCATGTTTGCTTTTATTTTTAAGAGTAGAAGAAGTAAGGTAATCAAATTTTCATTATTTGTGGCTCTAGCCATATCGTTTTTTATCACTTTATTTATAATGCTATCTATTCTTACTCAGTCTATTGAATTTTTTAAAAAGGTATCTATTTCAGAATTCTTGTTTTGCTTAAAATGGGGCCACAGTGTACTAACTATCAATGAAGAAAAGGTAAGGTGTTTCGGTATAACTCCGCTTTTGGTTGGTACATTAGTTATAACTATTGTAGCAATGCTAGTTGCTGTTCCGCTAGGTTTATTTTCTGCGATATATATTAGTGAATATGCAAGTGAGAAAGTACGTTACATTGTTAATACAACGTTGCAAGTTTTGTCTGCTATTCCTACGGTTGTATATGGATATTTCTCGGTTGTATTTTTATCTTCCTTTGTAAAGCAGATAGCAAGTTTTTTTGGGTTAAATATACACTCAGAGAGTGCCTTAGTTGCTGGTTTATCGATAGGGATAATGATTCTACCTTTTATTATTTCTTTATTAGAGGATGCGATCAGGTCTGTGCCAAAAAGCTTGCGTTATGGCTTTATGGCGTTGGGGGCAACTCCAGCAGAAACTATATGGCACATAACAATACCTTATGCAATGCCTACAATTTTAAGTGCAATTTTATTATCAATTTCAAGAGTAATAGGCGAAACAATGATAGTACTGATGGCTGTGGGAATCAACTCGAACTTGACTTTCAATCCTCTTAATTCAGTTACTACCATTACTGTACAAATCGCTACATTACTTACCGGGGATCAGGATTTCAATAGCATACAAACTCTTGCTGCTTATGTGCTTAGTTTAGTACTATTTATTATTACTTGGTTATTGAATGCTTTTGCATTGTTTATAATAAAGCGTAATTAGCAAATGTTGTTGCAAAATTTCTATTTATAATATAAAATTTATTTTTTTCAGAGTTCTTTAGGGGCTTTTTTTGTTAAATTATAGTGTTAGATGATAAAAGTAAAGAAATGAATGTAGGTAGAACGGTTAAGGTAACTCAAGCAGTTGTTGATTTAAAATTTGAAGGCGAACTACCTAGAATATTTAATGCTTTAAAGAGCAAACTAGAATATAGAGGTAAGGAGCTAATTTTAGAGGTTTCACAGCATATAGGTGACAATATAGTCCGTTGTATTGCTATGGATAGCACAAATGGTGTATCAAGAAATGACGAGTTTGTTGATACAGGTGCACCAATATCAGTTCCGGTTGGGCGTTCAACTTTAGGAAGGATTTTTAATGTTGTTGGAGAGGTTATAGATGAATGTGGCCCACTGAAAGGAAAGTATGATTTAGAATCCATACACAGAGTGCCTCCAAGTTTTACTGAACAGAAAATACAGGAAGAAGTTTTAGTTACGGGAATAAAAGTTATAGATCTTCTTGCTCCTTACCTTAAAGGAGGAAAAATTGGCTTGTTTGGTGGAGCTGGTGTCGGTAAAACAGTTCTAATAATGGAGTTGATTAATAATATAGCAAAAGCTCATAAAGGATTTTCTGTGTTTGCCGGGGTAGGGGAGAGAACACGTGAGGGTAATGACCTTTATCACGAGATGATCACTTCAAATGTAATAAATGTCAATGAACACGAAAAATCTCAAGCTGTTTTGGTTTATGGTCAGATGAATGAACCTCCCGGAGCAAGGGCTAGAGTTGCTTTGACAGCACTAACTATGGCAGAGTATTTTCGTGATCATGAAAACCAAGATGTTCTATTTTTTGTGGACAATATCTTCCGTTTTACACAAGCTGGTTCAGAAATTTCTGCTTTGCTTGGAAGAATGCCTTCAGCTGTTGGTTATCAGCCAACCCTTGCAACAGATATGGGTGCAATGCAGGAGAGAATAGCTTCGACTACTTCAGGCTCTATTACTTCTGTACAAGCTATATATGTTCCTGCAGATGATCTAACTGATCCGGCTCCAGCAGCTACATTCTCTCACCTTGATTCAACCACAGTATTGTCAAGACAAATAGCTGAAATGGGTATATATCCTGCTGTTGATCCGCTTGATTCAACATCTCAATCTTTGTCTGCTGAAATTGTTGGTGAAGAGCATTATAAGGTAACTTCTGAGGTAAAACGTATATTGCAAACTTATAAATCATTGCAAGATATTATTGCCATACTTGGTATGGATGAACTGTCTGATGAGGATAAAATTACTGTTGATAGAGCTCGTAAAATTCAGAAGTTTTTTTCTCAACCTTTTCATGTTGCGGAAGTATTTACTGGTATGCCTGGTAAATTTGTTTCACTTTCTGATACTGTTTCCAGTTTTAAAGGGATTGTTGAAGGCGAGTATGACCACTTGCCAGAGGCTGCATTTTATATGGTAGGGAATATAGATGAAGCGATAAAAAAGGCTGAATTAATCAAGGATGAAACTAAAGTTGGAGCTAAAAGTTAAGAGTTATGAAAGTACAATTTTTCTCTCCTGATAATCAGATTTCATTCAAGAGGGTAGTGTCTCTTTCGGTAAATGGGCTAGAAGGGGAGCTGGTGGTTTTAGCTCACCATTCTCCTTACTTAATTTATTTATTACCTAGTGTAATTACTGTTAAAACTGTTATCCAGAAGGAGAAGAAGGTTGTGATTGATAATGGAATATTGGAAGTTGCAGGTAATAGTTGTAACATTATGACAAATCAAGTTCAGATTTTTGATCATGTGATTCATGATGAAGAGCTACTTAAAAATAAGAGAATTAGTATGTATTTAAGTTATCTTAATGGTAAATTTCTTTCTTAGCTATTTTAAGCAAAAAGTCGATTATCATTCAAGCAGCTGTAAGGTTTTTGCTCATGGTGCTCTTTTTTTGTTATCCCAGTGCCCAGAAACACAACTGTATGAACACTGTGGTTTGAGTTTACCAGGAGGGTGTCATCTCAGCGCCCATTCCTTGTTATTTAAGTGTATGACACTAGGATTTAGGAAAAAGAATGATATCATCCTAGTACTCAGACATACAACTGTACAAGCATTGCGATTTAGACCTACCGATGGGGTATTATCCCAGTGCTCCTTCCTTGTTATCCAAGTGTATAACACTAAGATCCAGCTTTCCATGCAGTCTCATCGAAAATGTTTATTTCAAGTAAAACCAGCTTGCTTTTATGCTTATCAACTCGGTGTGCTTACTTACAACCAGAATTCCTGGATCTTAGTGTCAAGCACTGGGGTGATAGCAGTATTTGATATCTTGTATTTACCCTACTACAACATAGAAAGTTCTTACAGCTGCGTGTCCGAGCACTGGCATGAAATCATTCTGGTAGGGATTGCTCTCAAAATACAATGTTCGTACAGTTATGTGTTAAGCTACTTGGATAACATCTTTCTTCTTGGTACAAATTACTCTTACTTGATGTTTGTACAGTTATGCTTGGGTGACATCAGCAAATTGGTGTCTTATTCTACCATAACTCAGGAAGTTCACACGGTTATAAGTCAGGCAGTAGGATGGCAAGATTCTACAGGGATATTTTTTTTCGTGGAAGGTTAATATGGAAATTTTTCTTGATAGCGTTGATTTAAATGAAATTGAAGAACTGAAAGAGTTCATTGATGGTATAACAACCAATCCTTCTTTAATAGCAAAATCTGGGCGTAAAGATAAATACGAGGGTTTAATAAGTGAGATATGCTCTATTGTAACAGGGCCTGTTAGTGTTGAAGTTGTTGCAAGTAACCATGAAGATATGGTTAAAGAAGGCCTTAAGTTAACAAAAATTGCTAGTAATATTGTAGTAAAATTGCCTCTTACATATGAAGGATTAATTTCTTGTAAAAAGTTGTGGACAGAACATAAAATACCTGCTAATATAACATTATGTTTTTCTCCTGGACAAGCACTGCTTGCCGCTAAGGCCGGTGCTTGTTTTATTTCTCCCTTTGTTGGTCGCCTTGATGATATAAGCTATGATGGCTTGTTGCTAATAGAAGATATATGCACTATATATTCTAATTATGGATTTGATACTAAAATTCTCGTTGCATCGGTAAGGAGTCCAACACATGTAATAGAAGCTGCAAGGCTTGGTGCTAATTCAATTACTGTGCCAGCAAAAGTGCTTAGACAATTACTTAACCATCCACTTACCGACCGGGGGCTTGCAATATTTGAAAAAGACTGGAGTACAAAACAGTAAATAATCAAAGGAATTTGCTAAGTGAGAAAAGGCAAAAACATATTAACCTAAAGCATATGAAGCTTTGCTATTTTACAATCTAATGTTAAAAATCATAGATATACTAGTTAGCTTTTTGACTTAAGAATAAAAGTCAAGTGTCAGATGTTATGCTGCTACTGTTACTATGAAAAACCTTTTCACACGTGAAGTTGGTAATATGTTATTACTACCATAAGGGCGATAAGCTACACAGCGTAGAGAACAACACAGCTATAGGCATCTGAGATTTAGGAAAAATGCAGCATACATATGACCATGTGCATCTGTATATCCTAAAGAGGATACATTACACTTTTTACTGAATTTTGTTGTTTTATCTGTAGGCCGAGGTATATTTTAAGCTCTCTAAATACCTCTGCTATCATTATAATGAGGTTTGAAGTATGCAGAAGTAATTTTTTTATAGCTCTGTTTCTACGGCTTAAAAAAGCCTGGATTACATTTTGCTTCATAGTTGCAACTAACCTTGAGCTATAAATATTTAAGAAGCTTACCAAATGGAAAAAAAGGTGAAAGGGACTCTGTGGTAGAAGTTGCTTACTCTCTAATCCTGCAAATTGGTGTGCTATACTATCTTAAATGCTTTATAAGCGCGTTTCAGCTCATATAGATAAAAACCCTAGAAATCTTGTGAAGACATAAGGTACACATAGTGCAAAAAATTAAATATAAGGTGCCAACTACGTTAATAATCTTGTTGTTTAATCTGCATAAATTGAAAGTAACTAATATCTTCAGTACTATGGTAAGAGGTCTAGCAAAATGTGTCAAGTAATTTTGCCATTTAATTCATGGCATCGTTTTTGTAGTTTGACTAATTGACCTTATTAACAAAGTCAACTAATATCTAAGTAAATTACCACCTGAATATGGAAACTGATATAGTAGTAATAGGTGCAGGACCTGTTGGAATATTCACCGCTTTTCAAGCAGGAATGCTTGATATGAGATGTCATATAATAGATGTTTTAGATCAAGCGGGAGGACAATGCACTGCTCTTTACCCAGAAAAACCAATATACGATATACCTGGCTATCCCGTAATTACTGCTCAAAAATTAATTGAGCAGTTAATGGAACAGGCTTCACCATTTGAGCCTGTTTACCATTTAAGTCAAAGAGTGGAAGAAATTGCGAATAATGACAGTCAAAGTTTTATTGTAGTAACGAGCGCAGGTACGAAGGTGAAATGCAAGGCTATTATCATTGCTGCAGGCAATGGAATATTTGAACCTAACCGTCCACCCCTTAGTGGTATATTAGAATATGAAAATAAATCCGTATTTTATAACGTGAATAAAATTTCTGATTTTCAGGACAAAATCATAGTGATTGCAGGAGGAGGCGATTCTGCAGCTGATTGGACCGTAGAACTCTCTAAAGTTGCAAAGAAAATTTATGTGATACATCGAAGAAAAGAATTTCGTTGCGTTTCTGAAACGAGAAATAAATTAAAATTACTTGAAAGTAGCGGAAGGATAGAACTTGTAGTGCCATATCAACTACACAAGCTAACGGGAAACGATGGGCAGTTGAGTGCGGTGATAATAAAAAATATTACCTCTAAGGAAGAAAAAAAAATATCCGCTGATTTCTTACTGCCGTTTTTTGGACTATCAATGGATTTGGGTCCAATAGGCAGTTGGGATATACAGTTAGAACGTAGCCGCGTAGTTGTTGACCAAGCTACACTTAGAACTAGTAGAGATAGGATATATGCAATTGGAGATGTAGCTGCTTATTTGGGCAAACTAAAGTTGATATTAAATGGTTTTGCCGAGAGTACCATGGCTTGTTATGACATATATAAAGTGATCCACAATTCTCCGGTTAATTTTCAATATTCAACTTCAAAGGTAGTACGTGGAAAAAAAAGCGATTTACTTTAGGTCAAACTGCTGCATAGTGGCTTTATAGCTTTAATTTTATGATGAATATACCTAATATAGAAAATTGTGATCTTCACGGTAAAGCTGTCTTACTTAGAGTTGACTTCAATATTCCTATAAAGAATGGGAAAGTGCACGATGCTACTCGTGTTTTGAGGTCATTACCTACTATTCGGCATTTGGTAAATGCAGGTGCAAAGGTTATTATTATATCACACTTTGGACGCCCAAGGGCCAAAGACAATAATCTTTCACTAAAAAATGTGGTTAAAACTTTATCACAGCTATTAAATAAAGAGGTAAAATTTGTTGATGATTGTATTGGTAAAAAAGTACAAAAAGTAGTGAATGCGATAGCTATAAGAGATGTAATATTACTAGAAAATCTGAGATTTTATAAGGAAGAAGAGCAAAATGACGCAAATTTTGCCAAACAATTGGCATCTCTAGCGGATGTATATGTTAATGATGCATTTTCTTGCTCTCACAGAGCTCACGCTTCTATTTCACGCATTACAGAATTTTTGCCTTCCTATGCAGGATTTTGCTTACAAGATGAACTAAGATATCTTGAGAAGGCTGTATCATTTGAGGCTAAACCTATTACTGCAATAGTTGGAGGGGCTAAAATATCAACTAAAATAAAAATGCTTATAAGATTAGCAGAAAAGGTCGATTATCTAGTCCTCGGTGGTGCAATTGCTAACAATTTTTTATTATTTAATAAAGTTAATATAGGCAAATCTTTCTTTCAAAATGGCGTTGATAGTCTTCTGCATGATGTTGTTAAAATAGCAGATAAAAACAATTGCAAAATAGTTATACCTGAAGATGTTCTGATTGCAGTAAACTCTGATTATAGCACTTGCATTTTAAGAAAAACTGAATCTGTTTTGGATAATGATGTGATTTTAGATATAGGACCTCAAACTTTAAGCACAATAAGTAGTATAGTAGCAAGCAGTAAGGCTCTACTATGGAATGGACCTATTGGTGTTTTTGAACATTCAGCTTTTGCAAATGGTACAATAGAGGTGATGAAAGTCGTAAGTGACTCAACACATAAAGGAAAATTGACCAGCGTAATAGGAGGAGGGGATAGTTTATCTGCAATAAATGCTGCAGGTCTTACTGATAAAGATTTTACATATGTTTCAACTGGTGGAGGGGCATTTTTGAGTTGGCTTAGCGGTGACAAGATGCCAGGGATTGCTGCGCTGCAATCTATGTTAAATTAAAGCTTTTTTAATTTAAATTGTTGCTTGTACCCTAACTTTTTTATGGAGTTGTATTGCAGTTGTGTTAAAGAGAGATAAACTAGTTTTATGCTTAATAATACCGATAATAGGATTTCTTTTTTATATTAAGGGTCATTGTTTTAGTGGTGCAAATTCACGAACTAACTTTGAACCATTTTTTCGAAATAGATTCTTCAGGTCCAAACTATATCCCGTCGCTTCCAGAGCTGACTGATTTTGATAGAGAAATGTTAAGAGTTTGCGTGATTGGGGTCGCATCCTGGTAAGGAGGATTTCAGAATTTTGCTTGATTGTTCACAGCATTAAGAATTAGTGGAAAAAATATATGATAAGCTTAATCATCGGGTGATTACACCGGATGCAGATTTAAAGTTATTTAAGGATAAACTAACTAAGATTTAGTTCACAAATAGTGGAATTAAAAAAGAAACTATAGGATTTGGGCATATTTTTTATGGTGAGCCAGATGAAATAGGATTAGGTGGTATGATTTTGGAGTAGGTATGGTTGAGGCTCAAGAAGATAAATGGGCAAGTGCAATCTGGAACAATAAATTCCAGTGCAATAAATTGGATACCAAATCGCTGGCTTGTATGCTTGAAGTAAAATATTTAGGTAAGGATGGAAAAGTGAAAATTAAGTGCCCAGATGAGCATGCATATAACCCTCATGCTGATGATATCTTAGATTCTACAACCAAAGCGTTTGTGAGAAATTAGAAAAAGATGGAATGTGCTATATAAAATGGAAGATTATAGTTATCAATCAGTATTTGTGAGAAAGAATAGTGCTATTCTTACGTTCTATCCTGATTTAACATCAAAATGTAATGATAAAAGTACTAATTGTAGCTGCAGCAAACCTTGATAGGCACACTGGCTAGAAAAAAGTTAAATAAATATCATTTTATATGTACTGTATTAATTTAGTTATATTACAGATAGTTTCTGCGATTTGTGGGATGTTAGAACTGCATGAAGTTTATAGTAAGAAATATCTATCAGCTCTGTTTGCCTCTGTGCTTTTGTTGCTTGTTGTGACTTCAATGCTTACTGTATCTGAGCAACAATTTTATTCAAATAGCATTGAGGAAGATTTTCAAGATTAAAAAAAATCTATCATCCTTAAAAAGTCTGCTATTTTTAGACCCTGCACCAAATTTAAATTATGATGGTAGAGTGACAGAAAGATATTGATGGTGATAGTGCACCATATCGAATCCCGACATTAAAAAGCACAAAAGATGCGTTAAATTTCAGAAGAATATCAGTGCAGCTTATTGTTAATAGAAATGGTAGCATTATTTTGATGGTTCCATTAGAAAAAAGGGCATGGCATGCTGGTATCAGTTGTGCAAGAGTTCAAGTAGATAGTGTGATTAAAGAACTACAGAAGCTGAATGATTGTTCTATAGGCATAGAAATTGTGAACACAGGACTTGAACCTTTCCCAGGAGAATAAATAAAATCTGTCAAAGGTCTGATTTTATACCTTATGAAACGCTTTAAGATTAAGAAAGATATGGTATTTAATCACGCTGAAATAGGCACTATAGTATATAACTCAGCTATTGAGGTCTACGTGGGTGCGTAAGCCTGATCCACATAAGTTGTTTGATTGGAAATTATTAGAAAAATAGCATTGGATTGCATATAGGTGATAAGGTCAGTCCTAAAGACGTGGAGCAAAAAGTAAGTGAGATTTTGTGTGAGGCGGTGATAAAAGTGAGAATATTTTAAAATTAAAAAAAAGGTCAAACAAATTTTTTTAAAAAATATTGCCTTGAAATGACAAAGAGAACAATGTAATTTTTCCTGATAGTAACACTGATTACACAGAGAGTTTGAAGAGAATTTTGCATGGGTCATCAATCAGTTTTCAATAAGCCATTACCAAAAGAGATCGTAAAAGAGTTGCTTCCAAAGCTAGACAGGAAGATATTTTGCCTGAACTTTTAAGCGAGTATGGCAGTTATGTTTTCAAAAATTCACATCTTTGAGTGATAGAATTAAGTTAAGTTTACAAACACCATTTTTAAATAAAATAGATTACAAGTGTTTATTGTCCTCTCTTGCACAATATAAAAATAGCATTTCTTCTGATGCTTTGCTACGTTAATGTATAATATCAAGCTGTATTACAGCTCTTATCTAAGATACAATATAAGATCTTCACTTTATATACCGTTTAAGCCTAATATTTTAGTAAAGTTGGATATATTAAAGAATGAAGTATTGTCTTTAAAGACTGTAAGCCCTGAAAAAGTTGTAGAAGTTTCAAATTTGATTGATAAGTTTAGGTTAAAAATTTTGACTGATTTTCAAAATTTTGAGAAGCAATGGTTTCAAGAATTTAAGAACACTTGGAAGCAAAAACTTATGCCTAATATGAGAAGCGAATATCTTGGACTGCACTGCACGAAGATATATTGAATATTTAGAAAAGTAGAGGGAGAGTTTTAAAAACTAATAGCTAGCTCAGCTACTTGATAATAACTATTGAACAGTAATGATTAGGCATAACAAGTAAAAAAGATTAGATAAAATGGTTAATAAAGTAAAGATACTGAGGTTTAATTTAAAATAACCTGATAAAACTTGTATTACGCTTCCAAATGCTGGCACCCACGAGAGTAATGCAACTGCATAGATCAGTAGGTTTTTTATGATTCTTGGTGTTTTATACTCGTTCTCTAATTTGTGGTATGATTTCCTAATAGAAATTGTTATTCTACCTAAGTACCAATTGACCATTCCACCAACGCTTGATCCCAGTACTCCAAAGAGTAACGTAAGTAGTGGATTATAATATGACCTGAAATACAACATAGTATAAAACACAAAACTTTGGTGTATAGGTAAAATCAGCGATGATACTAGGTTATCTGTGAACAGCAGGAGATAATTTTCCATATGAATTTACCAGGTTGTTGTACCGTCTTCATTGTCAGAAATTGTAACTCCCATTTGTTTTAATTGATCTCTTATTTTATCTGCAGCATCGTAATCTTTATTTTGTTTTGCTACTTTTCTTAAATCTATCAATCTTTTTATTTCTTGATAACTTATACCGGCAGTGAACCACTCTTGATAGCTTGACTCAAGAAGACCAATAAACCTTGCGCTCTTAATAAAACTTTCAGTTAATTTGAGCTTCTCATTCTCATTATTTGTTTTATTAATTTTGGTAGCCATTTCATGCAATATAGCTAAAGCTTCAGGAATATTTAGGTCGTTTTTTAAAGTTTCTATAAAGTCTCTAGAGACTTCTACATCACTCTTTTCGATGCTTGCTACATCTATGCCACGTAGTAACCGATAAAATTTATTTAAAGTTTCTTGCGATTCAGAAATAACACTTTCTGTCCAATCTAGTGGTTTTCTGTAGTGAGTTTTGAACAGTGCGTAACGTATTACTTCACCCTTTATTCCGCTATCCAGTAAATCTCTTACCTTAACTATATTAAATAAAGATTTGCTCATTTTCTCTTTGTTTACTGTAAGAGAACCATTATGTACCCAATATTTTGCAAACATTGATCCAGCAAATGCAGATTTATTTTGTGCAATTTCATTTTCGTGATGAGGAAATTGCAAATCTATACCACCACCATGAATATCAAAATCTTTGCCGAGGTAAGCATATGACATTGCTGAACATTCTATGTGCCATCCTGGTCTTCCTTCTCCCCATGGGCTATTCCAGTAACTTGAAAGCTTGTAATCAGTGTCGTTTGCAGGTTTCCACAGTACGAAATCTCCTGGATGCTTTTTATTTTCGCCAACTTCAACTCTGCTACCATGCTCCAATTCATCAATTTTTTTTCCTGATAGAGCGCCATACTCAGGGTAAGACTCTATGCTAAAGTATATATGTTTATTGGATTCATAAGCGTGACCAGATTGCAATAAATATTCGATTAATTCGATAATGTATTTTATATTTTCCGCTGCTTTTGGCTCATGTGTTGGTTCTACACAATTTATGCTTCTCATATCTTCGTGAAAAGCCCTAGTATAATATGTGCTGATACTTTCTATACTGCTGTCTTTCTCATTTGCTGCATTTATTATCTTATCGTCAATGTCGGTTATATTACGCACGTAAGTGGCTTTGCCATAACAAAATTTAAGCAGTTGAAATAACACGTCGTAAACAACAATAGAACGTGCATTACCTATGTGTGCTGTATCATATACCGTTGGTCCGCAAACATACATTGTTACATGATCTTTATTGATCGGTGTAAAAAGCTCTTTTTTTTTGTTAAAGTGTTGTAAAGCCTAACCATATACAAAACTTTTTAGAAAAGAAAATGCTCCAAGTATGAGCTGTGGTCCTTTGACTAGTACAACAAGAGTAAGTAATAACCCGCACAGTGATACTAAGACTCCCAAGATAGAGAGAAGTCCGTCTTTACTCATAATGCCAAGTGAAATGAGAGTTGTGCCGATTGCAGGAATAAAGTTAGTTAAAGGCAGTGGAATGGCTATAGATAATGCGCAGAGCAGCATTATAAATGCTAAAATCTTTTCGCCTGGTCCATAGAAAATAAAAGACATTCTTGGTCTCATGAACTTTTCTATTTTTTTTAACGCAGGGGAAGTTTTTTCTACCACAAGAGCTAGCGTTGAACATTGGAAAGATTTCCTTTCCAACCAGTGAGGCATCCAAGGAGAGTGGAAACCAAACAAAAGCTGTAGTGCAAATAGGATTAGAGGTATAGAAAGTATAGTTGTATAGCCAGGTGGAACTGGTATAGGCACCGATAGTGGCAAGGAAAAAATAATTATTAAAATACCAAAACCGCGCTCTTGCAAAGCTGCTTTAACATCAAACAATGTCACTTTATCGTTATTAGCATTATTGGTGTCTGCAACTTCTTTTAGAATGTCAGACGCTAATTTTTTATTTTCGGCTAGTTTCTCACTTTTTTGCACAGTTACCCTTCAACAAACTATTCCTTCTAATTAACACAATTATCGCCGTATTTCAATCTGATATTTCACCTCTCTTTAATTCTTTAACCTAACCAAGTTTTTAACAAATGATACGCACTGAAAGTGCATATCATGAAGTATGAAGACGCTAACGATCTGGTTCGTTAGATGATAGTTTCTCTGAGTCCTTAAGTTCTTGTTTAAGGTTTTTAATACCTTTTCCTAAGTCACCCATAACTTGTGGTAACCTACCTGCGCCAAACAGAACTAATATTATTATTAAGACTAGAAATAATTGCCATGGGCCTAAACTCATTGTGTACCTCCATTTAAGATGTTAATTTAGATATTAAAACCCGACTGAAGTCAAGTAATTATATCGCCTTTTATTTAATTATAGATCAAAATTTTTTAATGTTTAGTTCTATTTTATAATAATTTTAGACTAGATTATTTTCTTACAGCAAATGCGCCATCAAGTGGAAACTTCTCACCTAACTGTAGAGTAGAAGAGAGTTCACTGAAGAACTTTGCTAGCGTATCATCTTTAGGCCTGTGATATATATCACTAGAAATTCCCGACTGAATAATTCTACCATTTTTCATTACATAGATAAAATCTGCGACTTTCAATGCTTCTTGCGGGTCGTGAGTTACCATTAGCACAGGAATGTTTTTACTTCTAAAGAGAGATAATATACGTTGTCTTATTTGACACTTTAATAGTATATCTAAGTTAGAAAATGGCTCGTCGAGCAAAACAACATCAGGGTTTTGTGCCATTACTCTTGCTATTGCAACTAATTGTTGCTGCCCTCCAGATAAAGCATTAGGATACATGTTTTCATATTTTGCTATGTTCAATAGTTTCAAAATTTCCAATGCAATGAGATGCTTTTCTTTCTTGGAAGAACTGCGAATAGCAAAAGTTACGTTCTCTACTACTGTTTTGTGAGGAAATAATGCAGAATGCTGAAAGATCAATCCGATATTTCTATGCTCTATGGCAATTGATGTGCTACTGCTTGCAACTAGCTTATCATTTATAAAAATGGTTCCAGATTTTGGATTTTCTATTCCTGCAATTAGTTTCAGAATTGTTGACTTGCCGCAGCCTGAATGCCCCAATAGACACGCAACTTTTCCTCTTTTTACTTTAATGTTTATGTTATTTAAAGCAAAGTCGTCTTGATTGTTATAAAGATAACTGATGTTGTTAACTAACATTAACCTTTCAACTTAAACTGTGTTATTAAGTATAATAACATTGTACTCAAGAAATATACAAAAATGTTTTATGCTGTTGTAAATTGGTTATGCAAGAGATCTAGGAGAATACAGGATTTTTGCTATAATCTTGCACAAATAATAGAAAACACGGGACTATAGCTCAGTAGGATAGAGCGTTGGATTCCTAATCCGAAGGTCGTGCGTTCAAGTCGCACTAGTCCCATTGTGGGCTTATTTACAGAACTATTTGTGAAGTGGCAATGGAAGCAATATACTCACTTAGTATTCCTAATTCAAAAATTTAATTTATGCGATCGTTTTAACAAAATTGGTCAACAAATTTTATTACTTAAAGATGAGAAGTAAAGTAATCATTATTTCTGGTATTGCTCCTATTTTACTGTTTTTTATTAAAAATGTGTTTTTAAAGAAAGGTCAAGTGGTTTATGTAATAATATAACTAATGGCTTTTCAGTAAAAGTTCAAAAATAATGAAGCGCGAAATCGCACTGTATATTTGAATTTTTCTGGTACAGTAAATCCCTTACATAGGCCAACCTTACCTTGGAAGTGAGTGGTAAAGTTGCTGCTATTTATTTATCTGATGGTGGGAAGGTAAAAAAGGATAATGTAGTGTTGAAAATAGAAGATCATGGCAGAGCTGAACAAGTTGAAAAGGCCAGAGCTTTGTTAAAGCAGCGCGAAGTTGAATATGACTCCTTGGTCAAGCTTAGTAAAAGAGGCTATAAAGCGCAAGTACAAGTAGAAGCAGCTTTTACTGCGTTGCAAAAGTGCAAAAGCTGACCTAAAGGGGCTAGAAT
Organism: Wolbachia endosymbiont strain TRS of Brugia malayi; assembly: GCF_000008385.1. Classification (NCBI taxonomy): domain Bacteria; kingdom Pseudomonadati; phylum Pseudomonadota; class Alphaproteobacteria; order Rickettsiales; family Anaplasmataceae; genus Wolbachia; species Wolbachia endosymbiont of Brugia malayi. Next base: position 883,751 of record NC_006833.1, on the reverse strand, counting down.
TGAATTTAGAAGTACTGCAGTTAAGTCTCCTATTGATGGCTACGTAGATAAAATCCACATAAACAAAGGGAATTTTATTAACGCTGGTCAAAAAATAACTGACGTGGCTAATTTTGATCAAGTTCTTGTGGTGTTATACCTTTCGGAAGGTGAAGTAAACAAGGTAAAACTAGGCAGCACAGCTCAAATTGATTTGCTAGACGAAAGGAAATTGGAGGGCAAAGTAAGTTTTGTTAGTAAAATTGTTGAACCTAAAACTGGATCTTATAGGGTAGAGGTGAAGATAATTAATGATGAAATTATGTTTTTGCAAGGACCAACTGCCAATGTAAAGCTGCCTTTTGGGCAAAAAGTTTGCATGTAAGATTCCTTCTTTGGCTCTTGGCTTAAATGATGAAGGTATTCTTGGGGTAAAGATCGTTGATGACAATAATTATGTAGTATTTACACCAATAAAAATCATTGACCGTAAGAGCGATGGAGTTTGAATAGTGGCAAATAATAAAGATAAGCCTATAAAATTAATAGCATTAGGCTACTCATTTGTTAAATCTGGTATAGGGTTTAGCTTTCAGGAGCCCAAGTTTTTTTAAAATTTTATTCAACAATCTTTTTTTCTTTTAGCAAACTCTGTAACTCGCCTTTTTCATATATCTCGCGAGTAATATCACAGCCACCAATAAACTCTCCTTTTATGTATAGTTGTGGAATTGTTGGCCAATTAGAAAACTTTTTTATGGACTGACGTATCTCATCATTTTCTAAAACGTTGATGTACTTAAATTTCACATTCAATTTTTTGAGGATTGATACAACAAGTCCAGAGAATCCGCATTGAGGAAAATCAGATGTACCTTTCATGTATAACACCACATCATTTTCTGTTATGTCTTTTTTTATTTGTTCGAAATTGCTCATAAATATTACCTTAATTCTAAGTACTAGTTTCTAATTGCAATGCATGTATAGACTGACCTTCTAAGGCCTTATATGCTATTCTGTACTGTTCTATTTTTGTCTTTTCGAGAAAGTGCTTGGAGGTTATTTTTAAATAGTAATGACTATCATCTCCAGCAAGATCATTAATCTTTATGTCAGCATCAGAAAATAATTGTCTGATAATTTCCCCTAATTCATGAATTACAATAACCATTCATTTACTTTAAATTACAATACTTTATATTATAAATCTGAAACAACTGTATGCAATTAAATTATTGGTTATAAGTTGCTAATATTGTGAGGACAATAGGTTCAGCGTGTTAAGAGCATTAGCAAGACGAGATTTTAATTGATTTGCATATTTGCTCCAATCTTGTATTTCCTTTTTTGCAACACCTGAGCAAACTGCAGCTTTTGCAACGGCAGGAGATACTATAGAAACTAGTCTTGGGTCAAAAGGGGTAGGTATTATGTATTCACGTCCGTAGCTCATTTTACGGCCACCATAGACTGCAGATATCTCGTCAGGTGCTGGTTCACGAGCGAGCTTTGCTATTGCATCTGCAGCTGCGATTTTCATTTCATTATTTATTGTCATTGCATGTACATCGAGTGCTCCTCTGAATATATAAGGAAACCCCATTACGTTGTTAACTTGGTTGTTATAATCTGATCTACCAGTTGCAATTATTGCGTCTGGCCTCACAGATTTTGCAAGCTCAGGCCTTACTTCTGGGTCAGGATTAGCAAGAGCAAAAATAATTGGGTTTTGACCCATGTTTTTTAACATCTCTTCATTTAATGCATCCTTTGCAGATAGCCCGATAAATACATCAGTGTCTTTTATTGCATCAAGTAGAGAACGTTCTTTAGTATCAGTTGCGTATTTTTCCTTCCACTCATTCATGTCCTCATTTCTACCTTTGTATATTACTCCTTGTTTATCACATAGCACTATATTTTTAGCGCCCATGGACTTGAGTATTTCTAAACATGCAATACCGGCTGCTCCAGCACCATTCATGATGATCTTAACGTCCTCTAATTTCTTTCCAGCAATATCAAGAGCATTTTCTATGCCAGCTGCAACAACCACTGCAGTTCCATGTTGGTCATCGTGAAACACTGGAATGTCCATTAATTCATTCAGACGTTTCTCTATTATAAAACAATCGGGGGATCTTATATCCTCTAAATTTATTCCTCCCCAGCTTGGCCCAAGGTATCTTACTGCATTGATAAAGTCTTCTATATTTTCTGTATCGACTTCTATATCAACTGCGTCAATATCAGCGAAACGCTTAAACAGCATAGCTTTGCCTTCCATAACAGGTTTTGAGGCAAGAGGACCAATATTGCCGAGCCCAAGTACTGCAGTGCCGTTTGAAATAACAGCAACACAGTTGCTTTTTGCCGTATAGTCATAGACCACATCAGGATTTTTGGCTATTTCAAGGCATGGAGCTGCAACTCCAGGAGAATAGGCAAGTGACAAGTCATACTGAGTAGACAAAGATTTTGTTGGCAAGATGGATATTTTACCAGGATTGCCACCTCTAATGTGATACTTAAGTGCCTCTTGTTTTGTTGTACTATCTAAATCATCATTCATCATTACATCCTTATATTTTGAGTTCATGGCTAGTAAACTTTTAAGTATACTAGGTTTTTGTAAATGTTCAATTGCAAACTATTAACTTGTGAATTGTGCTCTACTTCTGTATAAGCTTATCATGCTGGATTGAAATTGCACTACATGTTTAAGAAAAACCTGCCTAATTCACTTACAATTTCCCGTGCACTTGCAATACCAGCAATAATATTGAGTTTTTATATAGAAAATAGATATGCAAACTTGATAACAATATCAATCTTTATATTTGCGTGCATTACAGATTTTTTTGATGGTTACCTAGCGCGTGCGTGGAAAGTTCAATCAAAATTTGGCAGGCTATTTGATCCAATTGCTGATAAATTAATAGTGGTTTCAACGATAATGATGCTGGTTTATAAGCATAAGATCAATGATTACACGATAGTACCATCAGTTATAGTCGTTTGTCGGGAGATATTAGTTTCGGGTTTGCGGGAGTTTCTAATAGCTAAGAATGTTAGCTTACCTGTAAGTAAAGCTGGAAAAATCAAAACATTTTTACAGATGGTTGCTGTAGTGGCACTAATAATGAACGATTATGAGACAGTTCAATATATGGGTGCAGTTTGTTTATGGATTGCAGCTGTTATGACTGTGTGGTCTGGTTATAATTATGTTCTAGCTGGCATTAAACAAATTGACTGAATTTTTTGAAGATTAATTAATAGATAAGATACGTTAATATTTCATTAGTATTGACTGAATAATTAAAATCTTGTATAATATGTTGGTTCATAGGTCAATAGGATTTATATGACTAGTAACTTTGGAACTAAATTTTCTGCTGAAGATTTTTTTCGAGATTTTTGTCCAACAGTTGATGGAGAAGTCAAAAAAGAAAGGTTTGAACAGGAGTTATTAGCACTAAAAGAGGAAACAGAGAAAAGGAAGAAACTGGAGCTATCAACGCTGAAAGGAGAAAAAGCGGAAAAAAAGAAAAAGCTCGAACAAGAACTACTAACACTAAAAAAAAGAGAGTTATATAGGCAATATGTATCATTGGCTACAATGATCCCATTTGCGTTACTCATGGCTATTGAGCTAAAAAAAATATGTAGCGATCAGATATTACTCGTTGTAATAAGTGTTGGACTAGGTCATACTTTACTGCCTTTTTCAGTCCTATCTCTTATTTGTATGCTATATCTAATTTACAATAATAGAAAGATAATACAAAAAGAACGAGAGTTGGAAAATATTGAAAATGGAAGAGAAATAGAAAAGAAAAAGTACAACTGTCCTGATATAGATCAATGTTTGGCTTATATTGAGGTAATATCAACTGTGTTGGTTATTGTGGGTCAGATAATGGATGAAGTGTCGCCACTTAAAGTGGCAGAGGAAGCGCTTTTTTTCACAGCTAGTATACTTTCTTTCGCCATAGCTTTTTATAATTATAAAAAAGAAAATAAAGAAAATAAGGAAAGGGAAACGGAGAAACTTAGCCATGCTGAGGAACTCAGCAAAAATAATAGCAATATACCTATGGCTGGGTTAATGCTTGCTGGTTCTTCTGTAATGTTAATAAGAAGGGTAATGTTAATAACATTAGCATCATCATTAAGTCCTGCTCTAGGTTTAGCAGCTATTGCTCTTTTGATAGTAGGAAGTGGACTCATTACACATTCTTATAAGAGGGAGTTGAAGAATGTAAAAGTCAGTGGAAAAAGTATAACAGGCGCTAGTGTGATCGATATAGTAGATCGTGACTCGATTCATATCTGCACAAACATGTGATATAATGTGATGTTCGTAGTAAACGATATCATTCCAGTGCTTAATGTTGTCATATCGCTGCGGTATAGATCCCGCTAACAAGCAGTAGTTGCCGGTAAATCTTTAGTTATAAATATTTAAGAAATTTACCAATGAGAAAAAAGGCAAAAAAACCCCTGTTAGCTAGTTATTTACTATCTATTTTTTAAATTGCATTTTTTACTGTCTCGAGTGCTTAACAAGTGTACCTTAGCTTATATTAGGTAAAAACCTTAAAAGTTTACAAAGACATGAGATATGCATGGTACAAAAAATTAAACATTTAAGACGCCAAGTACATTAAGTTTTTTATCATTTTATCTACATAGACTGAAAATAAATGAATAGCTTCAGCGCTATGATAAGGAGAGTTGCCAGGTTTGTTAAGTAGCTTTTCGTTTCTGTAAGCTACTTGAGCCTCAGTTTGTCAAGTAACAATGTCTATACAATTGTGATCCTAAGCAAAAAATGCCGCTTTAACTTTATGGTAATCCTAGAAATTTGTTTATTTAGATGATATTTAATCTATACTTTACTTTATTTTGATAAAAAAATCTTTATGTATAAGGCTTTAATCACGTGCTTTATTTTTCTAGTTTGCTCCTTTACGCGATCATATGCAAGTGATGATGTTCATCTTGAGAAGAGTGAAACTGAGCTATATGAGGAAGCAGTTGAGCTTTTTGACCAGAAAAAATACAAACAAGCTATCAGAGCATTTCGGAAAATTGAGGATTTGTATCCTTTTTCTTATTGGGCAATGAAAGCAAAATTGTTGTCTGGTATTTCTCACTACAATATGGATGACTATAGCAGTGCTGCAAGTGATATGGACGATTATATATATATTTATCCAAATGGTGAGGATTTACCGTACGTGTATTACTTAAGGGTGTTATCTTATTATATGCAAATTAATAGGGTGCAGCTTGGACAACAAACTGCATATAAGGCTTTAGAACTAGCTGCAGAGTACGTTAATCTTTTTTCAGAGAGTGAATATATAGAAGAAATGAAGGAAAAGGTAAGACTAATCACGGATCATATACTAAAGAAAGAATATTCTATCGGTAAGTTCTATTTTAGGCGTGGTGAATATCTAGCAGCAATTAAGCGTTTTCAAAATATAATAAGCAGTAAGGATTATAGCTATTTCCCCAGATCTATTAACTATTTAATAGCAGCTTATTCGGCTCTTGGTCTTGATCTAGAAGCTGGGCAGTATGAAAGTCTATTAGCAGAGAACCTCAAAGAGAATACTGTAGAACAGTAAACTTGAAAATTTGCTTTAGCTTTCTCCAGCTTCGGTGTATAATTTAGATTTTTAACCATTTGAATATGGCTGGTCATTCACAATTTTCAAATATAAAGTATCGGAAAGGTGCCCAAGATGCAAAGCGCTCTCAAAGATTTACAAAACTCATTAGAGAAATAACAGTTGCTGCAAAGCAAGGGCTACCTGATCCTGAATTCAACCCGCGTCTTCGCTCTGCTGTATTTGCTGCACGCAAAGAAAATCTGCCAAAAGATAGGATAGAAACAGCAATAAAAAATGCAGCTGGTAATGTTGCTGGGGAAAATTATGAAGAAATACAGTATGAAGGCCATGGACCTTTTGGTACTGCACTCATTGTTCATGTTCTGACGAATAATCGTAATCGAGCTGCTTCTGAGGTGCGTTATATTTTTTCTCGCAAAAATGGAAGTTTGGGGGAAACAGGAAGCGTAAGTTATCTTTTTGATCATGTAGGCTTAATCGTTTATAAAGCAGAAAGTGTAAATTTTGACGATTTATTTAGTCATGGAATCGAATTAGAAGTATTGAATGTTGAGGAAAATAACATAGAAGGATTATATGTTATAACCTGTAGAGTAAAAGATTTTGGCAAGGTACGTAATGCTTTTTATGCAAAATTTGGAGAGCCAGAACTTGCTCGACTTTCATGGCAGCCAAAGGACCTGATTGAAATTAGTGATAAAAAGTTGATCGATAAATTATCTGCATTGGTTGAAGAGTTGGAAGATAATGATGATGTGCAATACGTTGAAGGTAATTTTGCTTTTGCTGGCCTGTCGCTTAAGTTATGAAATTAATTATACTTATACTACTTTTTGTCTTACCATTACATACCCATAGGGCATCAACAGTCTTTTGATGTCATTCCTGAGCGTAATCGGGATAAAAGAGCCAGTATCAAACAAACAACTGTACGAACATTGTGATATAAGGATAATTTTTACCAAAAGAGATGTCATTCCAGTGCCTAGACACTGGGATCCAGAAGATTCAATTACAAATGGACACACTAAACAGTTATATAATAAAAACTGGATTCCAGTATCACGTACTGGAATGACAGGAAAGGGTTTTGAAATGACAGAAAGCAACACAGGAAAATTAGTGCATGATAGAAAGTTGTTATTCATATCCAGTGACATAAAATCTTTCTTCTTTGCTATAAGAATTGAATAAGGGTTAACACCAAATACAGTGATGGAATTAATTGAAATATGTAAAGATCTTGGTATTGATTAAAAAAAGATATTATACTAGAAAGTAGATTAGAAGTTCTTTTTGGGAGGTCGCTTAATAGTCAGAAGAATGAAGAGAAAATTTTGTATACTTTACTGACAACAAACAAAAAGACCATTTAGTTTATATCATTACAAATCGCAAAACGGCAGAGAAGGGTATTTTAGTAAAGAAGGGATAAGCTTAAAGGACGATAAAGCTTTTATAAATCCTTTAACGGAGATTATCGTATATCTTTACAATTGGGCAATAGAAAGCATCCTATTCGTGGTAAAATTGCTTTTCACAAGGAGTAGGTTATGCAGCTAAACCTGGTACCCGTATTCGCTACTGCAGAAGGTGTAATAGAATACATAGGAAATAAAGGAGGATACGGTAAGTACATCAAAATAAAACATAAGAACGGATATTTAACCTGCTGTGCGCACATGAGTGGATTTAGTAGTGATATGAAGTTAGGCTCTAGAATAGAGCAGAGACAAGTTATACTTATGTTGGTAGCACTGGTATTGTAACAGGACCACATTTACATTGCGAAGTTGTATACACAGCAAACACATTAATCCACTTACAATAGCACATGAAAGTGAGGTGAGGTTGTTTGATCACGAATTAAAGGATTTTAAAACTATTTTATAAATAAAATAGATGAAACTATCAATAGAGGGGGGTCAAGTGATATAAGAATAATATAGATAATAATACGATAAATGATAGAAAGTTAAGTTAACTCCAGATTTTTCCTGTACTAATAGTGTTAGGATTAATTTTATCGGTACTTTTGTAGCATATGATAGTGCGATTGCACTTGGAATTGCTACTATTTCAATGTTGGCTTTTTTTCAAAGGTTTTTCATCAATAACCCTAATGGAGCAAGAGTGATAGGATTTCTTGGTCATTATATGGGAACTTACTTTACAGAAAAAATAAAAGTGAATAATGCAAAACGGCAGTCCAGTAGAGATTTCAGTAATGATTGTTTGAAGAGTGAGCAGTTTTGCAAAAGCATATTATAATGTTAATAATTATTATGACTTTGTTTTTATACAGAGTGACTCAATAATTAGAGAGTTGGCAAGCAATTATCCATATGGTGGCGAAGACGATGAGTAATCTTTACGTAAAAATTCTGATAAAATTTTAGGTGAATTGTGGTCAATGTTACAGCAAATATTAGATATTGCGGGAATTGAAATTATAGAAGCGAAGATATCTCATTTGGTATATTCATCTGAGATTGCACAAGCAATGTTAAGGTGTCAACAAGCACATGCTATTACCTCTGCAAGAAAACATATAGTGTAAAATGCAATAGGAATTATTGAAAAAATATAGCTCATTTTGAAAAAAACAAAAGCGTACAATTGAATAGAAAGCAGAAAGTCCATTGATAAGTAATTTACTGGTGCCTTGATCTCTGAGCAAGATGCACAACCAACGGTTAGTTTGGATAATAATTAATACAGTATCAATTATTCAAATACGATGCAAAATCCGCACAAAACATTTTATAATTATGTACTATATTGCAGCACACACCAATAATATCCTTTCATTATAGTACTAAGTGGAGAGATACCCTAATTCATTGTTCTTTAAACAAGGCATGCCTATTGTGCTGTAAATGGAGGGACAAAAATCAGCTTTATATCAATTGTATACAACCTGACCTTGTAATAGGAGATTTAGATAGTATAAATCCGAATTTGCGTACTAGTTTAAACACGGTATATCTGCCTGATTAAAATTATTGCGACTTTTCTAAAGCTATAGCTCACTTAAAGACAATGAAATTATTGCCATCGATAATAACAGATGTTACTGGAGAAGCAGCTGATTACATATTACAGAATATTAGCATTTTTCTAGATAAAGACAGCATCTTTTACACGCATTTGCCTCCCGTGATAGGTTACACCTTACAGAAAGGCATTACTCATTTTTCTTTGCCGCGAAATACTAAAATATCTTTACTTGGTATACCCAAAGCACAAATATCAACTAAAGGATTAAGATGGGAGCTGCATCTTAGTGACCATACCTTTCCAGGAAAGAATTCTTGCTTTAATCTTAGTTTGAATAGCAAGGATATCTGTAGAAGTTCTCAGTGGTGTATATTGGCAATGGTTTATTTAGAAGTGATAGATGATGCTGGTATATGTTAAATGAGGAGGTGAAAGTTAGAGAATTCAATAACTACAATCCCTTACTATCACGGACATGCACATTACAATGTACTGGTGGTTTCTAACTTTCCAGGAGACTGTCTACTTTTAGCTAGTCTTCTAAGCTATATTCTATTTTTATTCAAGAGTGACAGTATCTTTGATTACCATTACCTCTGAGCTGTTGCTGCGATTTAGTATCATCGCATTTTTTACTCAATGATAAATACCCTGTTTATTTTTAAGTTTTGTACCGACGAACTTTTCAATAAAGCTTAAAAAAGATTCGATAATAAATATCAAGTAGGCTTTTTTTCACAGTATCATCTGATTGTAACTGCTCTTCTTCACTAATAGTGTAATGATTTTCCAACTCTCTAGGAGCAGTGAGTGATAATTTACCGTCTTTATTATTACACCATTTTTACCGTTTTGAGATTCAAGTGTGAATTCTAGTGAGCTGTTTAATTCGCATATTTTTTTACCTAGATTGTCAAATTTTACTACAGGTACTGACATATCAGATTTTACTTCTGCACTACTTGAATCAGTACAATTGATATACATTGTTTTATTCTTGCTTATATTTTCCTTTTAATCCATACTCCAGAAGTGAACCATTCAAGAATGGGCATGCTTACAGTAAATTCATACCCTGCTTGATTGTAATTAGTAACTAGCTCTTCTAAAATGAAGTTGCTTGAAACTTCTACTTAGTATATTTAAACATTTCCTTAAAAATTTCTTTTGCAATTGGACGATAATTTTCATTCCCTTTTTTCAGTAATAGGTGCTTATGACTCTGGCCTACATTATAAAATTTTTAGAACTCTTTTTTATATACGTCAGTTTTTTGATGATCAGTAATTTCGGGATTTTTGTAGTGATCATCCCATAACTCACGCAATGTGCCTTACGTAAGCTCTTTTTCAAGATCTTTAAACACTGAATCAACAAAAACTCTGCCCTGCTCAGTATCTATTTCTTTTCCACGCACGAGATTATAGATATCATTTTTACTAAAAAGTTTACTTTTATAATTCTTAGTTCCTTCTTTCAATGCAATAATAAAGTTTTTATTTATTTTTTTCTGTTGATGACAAGATTCATTCTTTGAGGATCTAAGTACATCATTTCGCTAGAATTAGCTAATTTATTGTCTTTTGTAGTCCTTAGTTTGCTAGAGTCAAACTTTTCAGCTTGGCCCTTAATGTAACCGTTGGACTTTTTTTTGCTTCTGTCATAACATTTTTCTCTGTTAACACTCTATAGTTAATTCTATTATAGAAATTGCTAATGATTTGGTAATGGTACCTGTTATGTGGACTAAGATTTTTCTTTGGTTTAATATAGATATACGGTAAAAGAAGTCTATAGTAAAAGAATCATTAGTTGAATTTAATGTAGTGAAAGTTGAAGATAAGAAAGCAGTAAAAAGCTTTTTTAAGATATTTGGTGGAGTGGCAGATACTGTAAGATCGTGGATTGGCAATATTGGTCCGGATTTAAGCAGTAGTCGCGATATCGATAGTTTAATTTTAAAGATGAACGAGTGCTTAAATCCAAAAGGGGGGGAAGTCTCGGCGCGTAAGAATACTGTATCTCTTGGTAATCTGTACTTAAGTTTATCAGAGAAAGGTAGAATAAAGTTTCTACAAACCCTGGCAGAAAAATTTAATCCAAGCAAAGCGGAAATAGATGAAAAAATAAAAGGATATAAGAAAAATCAAGATTCCGAATTGAGCTATAAATTTGAACAGGACTTAATAAGAATTCTTGAATCGCCACGTTCTAAAATATTGAAACAGTTTATCTCTTTACCAGAAGGTCTTAAGTTTATTGTTGACATGCGTTCTGATGTGCTTAAGCTAAAGAGCCAATATAGAAGTCTAAATCCGCTAGAGAACGAATTAAAAAGTATACTTTGTACTTGGGTTGATGTTGATCTATTGGATCTTCGTCAAATAACCTGGGATTCACCTGCATCATTGTTGGAAAAACTTATAAAATATGAAGCTGTGCATAAAATTTCTTCGTGGGGTGACTTAAAAAACAGGCTAGATTCTGATCATCTCTGTTTTGCTTTTTTTCATTATAAAATACCAAGTGAACCTTTAATTTTTGTAGAGGTTGCATTGATGAATGAAATAGCAAATAGTATTCAACACCTTTTAGATGAGTCAATACCTTCAAGCGATCCAAGTAATGCAAGCACTGCCATATTCTATTCAATATCAAATACCCAAGCAGGGTTGTCTGGAATCAGTCTTGGTAATTTTTTGATCAAAAGGGTTGTGGAAAAATTATCGCATGAATTTAAAAGCATAAAGGTGTACGCAACTCTTTCTCCAATACCTGGCTTTGCAAAATGGCTAAAAGAAAATTTAAACCAGGATATTACTTTGTTAAGCAAACTGAATATAAAACAATCTAGTGCAGAAATTTTAGGAAATATAGGTCAATTGAAAACTAACGTTGAATGCGAAAGTGAAGTAAAACAATGCTTGCTGAAGCTTTGTGCGCATTATTTGCTAAAGGTTAAAAACAGCAATGGCAGTGCTTATGATCCAGTGGCGCATTTTCATTTAAGTAATGGTGCATCGATAAAACAACTAAACTGGATGGCGGATACCTCTGAAAAGGGTATAGGCCAATCAGCTGGGATAATGGTGAACTATTTGTATGAATTATCTAAAATAGATAACAATCATGAGAGTTATATGGTTAATAAAGTAGTTTCTCACTCAAAAAAAGTGTCGTCTATATTAAAGGAGTAAATAAGTTTCTTAATAAACAATTGCCCTTACAACACTTAAAATGTAAAATAGTTCTACTTAAATGAGTAGAATAGCCATCAATGGACAATGTAAGGAATTTTGCAATAATAGCACATATAGATCACGGTAAATCAACACTTGCTGACCGTTTGATAGAGGAGTGTAATGGTCTTGAGGCAAGAGAAATGACCAATCAAGTGCTCGACTCGATGGATATAGAACGCGAACGTGGGATCACAATCAAAGCACAGACGGTAAGGCTAAACTATACTGCAAATGATGGTAATCGATATTGTTTAAACCTTATGGATACTCCAGGTCATGTTGACTTTTCGTATGAAGTAAGTCGAAGCTTAGCTGCATGTGAAGGTTCGCTCTTAGTAATAGATAGTAGTCAGGGGGTTGAAGCTCAAACTCTTGCGAATGTATATAAGGCAATTGACAATAATCATGAGATAATAGTTGTGCTCAACAAAGTTGACCTTCCTGCCTCAGATCCAGAAAGGGTAAAACTTCAGGTTGAAGAAATAATTGGCATTGGCTCTAGTGAGTCAATTTTAATATCGGCAAAAACTGGACTTGGAATAAGGGATGTATTGGAAGCAATAATAACAAAACTTCCAGCTCCACAGGGTAATATAAATGCTCCACTGCAGGCGATTTTAGTTGATAGTTGGTATGACCCTTACTTGGGAGTAGTAATTTTAGTACGAGTTAAAAATGGGGTGCTAAAAAAAGGCATGAAGATTGTTATGATGTCTAACAATGCTGTATATCAAGTAGACAATATCGGTATTTTTACTCCTAAAAAAGTAATGACAAGTGAACTCTCAGCAGGTGAAGTTGGTTTTATAACTGCTTCGATGAGAAAAATGGCAGACTGCAAAGTAGGGGACACTATTACCGAAGAAAAAAAACCTTGCGGTGAAGCATTGCCGGGCTTTAAAGAGATACACCCTGTGGTGTTTTGTAGTATTTTCCCTAACAAAACAGATGGCTTTAAATATTTAAGAGAGGCGCTGGAGAAGTTACATTTGAATGATACAAGTTTTACCTTCGAAGCTGAAACTTCAAATGCGCTCGGCTATGGGTTTCGTTGCGGTTTCTTGGGGATGCTACATCTTGAGGTTATCCAAGAAAGGCTCGAAAGAGAATTTGATTTGGACTTAACGGCAACTGCACCAAGTGTTATATATGAGGTTACAACGCAAAGTGGTGAAACTCTGAATATTCATAACCCAAATGATATGCCAGATTCAGTAAAGATTAAAATAGTAGAAGAGCCATGGATTACTGCAACTATAATGGTACCCGACCAATATTTAGGGGAAATTCTATCTCTATGTGATGAAAGGAGAGGAAAACAGGAGGATTTATCTTACGTTGGTAACACAATGACAGCGTTGTTGAAGTATAAGTTGCCACTGTCTGAGGTTGTTTTGGATTTTTATGATAGGTTGAAATCGATTTCTAAGGGATACGCAAGTTTGGATTGGGAAATTTCCAATTATCAGGAAAGTCAAATAGATAAATTGAGCTTTTTAGTTAATGGAGAACCTGTAGATGCATTGGCCTGTATTGTTCACAAAAGTAGATCTGAGAAAAGAGGACGTGAAATATGTGCGCGCTTGAGAGATTTAATACCACGTCAGCAATATAAAATTGCAATTCAAGCAACAGTGGGCGGTAAAATTGTTGCAAGAGAAACGATTAACCCATATAGAAAGGATGTAACAGCTAAACTCTATGGTGGAGACGTAACACGAAAAATGAAGCTTTTAGAAAAGCAAAAGAAAGGCAAGAAAAGACTATATTCTGTAGGAAACGTGGACATTCCACATAATGCTTTTATTCAAGCTTTGAAAATAGGTGATTGATGCATAGAAAGTAGGAAATTTAGTAAAATATAATGCTTAACTGCGAATTTATCTAATCTTTGTACTAACTTTACCAAAAATTCTACTATTTTAGGTACAATTGCGATATCTAAATTTAAGGTATGAGGATGAACCCTATGATTAGGAAAGTTTTTGATATCTTTTTATAATATTATTTATTTCTTTTCTTATATTGGAAATACTGATAATAAATCTGGTACCGATGATGATATAACTGCTCAAGTAATATGTAATATTATCGGCTACGTTTGGGGAATAGGTGGACCTCCTATAACCGTCAGTAATGATAGGTGCAGCTTTACTTGCGATATTTGGTAAAATACCCTGGTGGTCCTTTTTGCATTAGGTATATTTTATACTGTATTTTTTGGTGCTAAAGCTATTGTGACAAAAGTAATGGGTGATATAGGTGAAAATACTTCTTTAATGGGATGATATGGAGTGGATAAAAAGAAATAAATCCTTCTACCAATGGATTGCTTTGTATTGGAAATTTAAGGCTTATTTTTTTCTAAAACAGACCTGATGCACAGTTTCAACTATGTCTTCCACTTGCGGTAATGCTTTTTTTTCTAGATTTGCAGCATAGGGAAGGGGAATATCCTTGCCAGTTACGCGTACAACTGGGGCATCAAGGTAGTCAAATCCCTGCTCCATAACAACAGCTGAAAGCTCTGCTCCTATTCCTGCAAATGGCCAACCTTCTTCTATGCTAACTAATCTATTAGTTTTCCTGATAGAATTAATAATAGTTTCAGTATCAAGAGGTCTTAAAGTTCTTAAGTCAATAACTTCAGCTTCTATGCCTCCACCTGAAAGTAAATCTGCTGCATTTAAAGCATCCTTTAATTTCAATGAGAAAGCAGTAATAGTTACATCCTTTCCTTCCCGTATAACAGCAGCTTTACCTATCTCAAGCAGATAGTCTTTGTCCGATAGCTCAGAATCAGGAACTTCATGCTCGTGCCCATAAGCGATCTCGTTTTCTAGAAATATTACTGGATCCGGATCACGAATTGCAGCTTTGAGCAGACCCCTGCAATCGGAGGCAAAATAAGGTGCTATTACTTTTAATCCTGGTACATGCGAATACCAAGATGCAAAACATTGGGAATGTTGTGCAGCGACTCTTGCTGCAGCGCCGTTTGGTCCACGAAATACTATGGGACATCCAAGCTGTCCACCTGACATATAATTTATTTTTGCTGCGGAATTCACAATTTGATCAATAGCCTGCATGGAAAAATTAAAAGTCATAAATTCAACTATTGGCCTGAGTCCAGCAAATGCTGCTCCAACAGCAAGACCAGCAAATCCATGTTCAGTAATGGGTGTATCAACCACCCTATTTTTTCCAAACTCTTTCAGCAACCCTTTTGTTACTTTATAAGCGCCATCATACTCCGCAACTTCTTCACCCATGATAAATACATCATGATTGTTTTGCATTTCTTCTCTAATTGCTGTACATAAAGCTTCTCTTACACTCAAGGTCACCATTTATAAACTTTATAGATCTTAACCTAATAACTATATCAAAGTTACCAGGGATGAGTAAAGCAGATATTGCTACAAATTAAGCTTTATAAACACCATATTGTTGATTTTGGACAGCCACTTCTTTCAATTTAGTGGTAGGGTTGTAACATTGTGTATGTAATGCTGCCAGCTATCGAAGCAGATGTTATAGAAGTTATAATTATTAATGGGGCAAACAATCTGGAAATAACACTAAGAGATAGAACCTGCTATTGACGTAGTTATAAGGTTCATATAGATAATTCTTGAAAACAGTAGTCTTTTTTTTCTGCTTTACCCTTACTAAAATCTGTTTTACTCTTGATTTTTCCTGTAAGTATTCTACTATGTCATTGTTTTATTTGTCAGTGGCAAGATCCAAAAAGCTCTTTTCATTTTTATCTCGTGCTTCAAAATTTGCTCCTTTTTCTAAATATTTTACTTTGTCTGCATGACAATTGTTTGTAGCATGAATAAAATAATCCATCTATCTTGATCCATTGCGCTGAGTTATATTTTACCTAATTATAATATTGGTCTTTATTATCTCTACATTACTGAATATAGCAGTAATATGTAAAGAAGTCCACTCTTCTTTTTCGTGCCAATATTTGCTCTACTTTTTAATTCTGTCAGTTACTTTCGCGCTTTTTTTACAACGCTTTTGTTTTAGAATGCTGGTTTTGTTTTGCCTAATTCACTATTAAGTGTTATGTTTTTACTTCCTAGATCTCGTATTTTTTGTTTTAATAATTGATTCTCTTTCTACTCATTCTTGAGTTGAACACATGATCTTTTTAGCTGAACTTCAAGCTTCTTTATTTCCTCTTCAGAGAGAGTAAGGGAATCGTTCCGTTCTCATCTTTATACATGGATATCTGTTCTGGAGAAATATGTATTTCACTATCATCACTAATACTATTACTACGTGTATCATCATACTATTTGTAGTAAAAATCTGTAACATTTGCTGGAACAGTTACATAATTTCCGTTTACAGATGTTATCATAAATGCTTATTCTATAATAAATGATAGGTACTTCTACCTTGAAGCTTGATTTTAAATTTTTTGCTTTCTTCTGCGGCTTTGCACGATAACTTTTTTCTGCTTCCTCTAACATTTTTATTATAGTATACCTGTTTAGTACATCACCAGCCACCTCTCTTGGAACTTGATCATGAGCATCTTTTAATAAGGGTTTTACTCGATCATCACTTAGTAACGTTGCATTATCTCTATGATTACCATGCAAAGTAACGATGTGCAAATGGGTAGGTCCACACCATCTTTAGATCTGTCTTTTACTCAGATATTAACACCTACTTTCTTGTCTAGTAAAAGCTTTACCATTAGTAGATTGTTACATTCTACAGCGAGGTGTAGTAATGTCCAACCTTCTGAAATTTCCTCTGGGGTTTGTATACTAAATAAATGATTCTTATCTATGCCAAGGCAAAACTTACTATATTCTGCTTCATCTTTTTCATGTAACTCATTTCCTACTCTTTTAAGTAAATTATCCTCATTTCAAATCTTGGCTCTTGCTTGCTTTTTGTATGATTTTAAACAACTTTTCCTTTTCTATTACCATAACCCTTCCCTCTCAGTTTACTTATCATTGTTGTATAGTTTCATAGAAAGGTTAAATTTATCGAAGTTCTATATTTCATCTAAAAATTAATCATAAATACTTTCTTGTATTCCCTATCATCCCAGTAGATATCCCGCTAATAAGTAGCAGAATGACGGTTGTTGTTTAGCTGCAAATATTTAAGAAATTTACCAAACAAGAAAAAAGACAAAAGAAATCCTGCGGCAGCTATTTATTCACTATACATTTTATCAGTTGGCGTTTTTTTGGTAATGTAGACAACAATGTAAAAAACATAAGGTGCAAGATACATTAAGTTTTTTTGTCATTTAATCTGTACAGAGAAGATAAATAATTAACTCAAGTACTATAATAAGAAGGCTGGCGAAGTTTGTCAAGTAGTTTTTTGTAGCCCTCATGGTTTAGATATAAACAGCTTCTCACACACGCATTTTACTACATAATCGGTATTGATATTAAAATGCTCATAAAGCGTTTTATAAGGTGCTGATTCTCCAAAGCTTTTCATACCGATAAATATACCGTTTGAACCTATGTATTTATGCCAACCTATTTCACTTCCAGCTTCAATTGCAACTTTAATGCTGTCATTATTTAATATTGCATCTTTGTATTCATCGCTTTGCTCATCAAAAAGTCTCCAGCATGGCATAGAAACAACCCTTGTACCTATACCTTTTTCCTGCAATTTCTTTCTTGTCTCAATTGCAATCTCAACTTCAGATCCGGTTGCAAATATTGTCACTTCTAGCTTCTCTGAGTATTCACACACAACATATGCACCAGACTTTGATAGGTTGGTAGATTGATCAACATTAAAGTGGAATTTGCGCATGTAGCCCAAGTTTTGCCTTGAAAGCGCAAACAGTGCAGGTGACTCTTTTTTTTTCAATGCAATGCTAATACACTCCAGAGTTTCAATTGCATCAGTTGGCCTAAAGACATATAAGTTTGGTACAGTGCGTAAAGAAGCTAAATGCTCTATCGGCTGGTGAGTTGGGCCGTCTTCTCCTACTCCAATTGAATCATGAGTCATTACATATATAACCTGCTGTTTCATTAAAGCTGAAAGACGTATAGCAGGGCGACAATAGTCAGAAAATACCAAAAAAGTGCCACCATAAGGAAGAATTCCACCATGAAGAGCCATTCCATTCATACAAGCTGCCATAGCGTGCTCTCTCACTCCATAATGGACGTAAGAACCACTATAGTTATTATTATCTATTACTTTCATATGCTTATATTTAGTACAATTTGATCCAGTAAGATCAGCAGATCCGCCAATTAATTCCGGCATAGACTCAGTCAAAAGTTCCATTACCTTGCCAAAAGAAGACCGTGTAGCTTCATTTGGCATTGTTTCATGTATTTGTTTCTTTAAGTTAGCTAAATCATCATCAATATTATCTGGTAAGCGTTTATCTAGCCGTCTTTGAAGTTCTTTATTTTCACTGGGTTCCAGTGCTTGGCGCTGGAATGACACTGAATTGTAATTTTGTTTTGCTCTCTCAACTGTTTCCATCCAAGCATTTTTCACATCTTTTGGCACATGGAATGGCACATAATTCCAGTTTAATTTCTCCCTCATCTGTTTTACATCTTCCTCCGTAAAAGCACCGCTATGGGCTGAGGAAGCGCCAGCACGGTTTGAGAACTTTCCAATGATGGTCTTGCAGCAAATCAATGTAGGTTTGTCAGACTTTCGCGCTTGTTCTATTGCAAGGGATATAGAATTAAAATCATGGCCATCAATTTTGTTAACATTCCACCCATACGCTGAAAAACGCTTTTCTGCATCATCAGAGCAAGAGAGGTGAGTAGCACCATCTATAGAGATGTCATTATCGTCAAAAAGGGCTATCAACTTATTCAATTTTAGATGCCCAGCAAGTGATGCTGCTTCATGGCTTATTCCTTCCATGAGACAACCATCTCCTAGCATTACATAAGTGTAGTGATTAATTCCAAACTGATTTTTAAGTATCGATTCAGCAAGTGCCATGCCAACAGCGACAGCAAACCCCTGCCCTAATGGACCTGTTGTTGCTTCTACCCCAGGAGTCAAGCCAAATTCTGGATGACCTGGAGTTTTAGATGTGAGTTGCCTGAAGTTTTTCAGCTCATCTATACTAATATAACCTGTCAAATATAATATGGAGTATAACAACATTGAACCATGGCCGTTTGATAGAACGAAACGGTCTCTATTAACCCATTTAGGATCATCAGGGTTATGATTTAGGTACTGAGCAAATAGTACAGTTGCAACATCTGCCATTCCAAGTGGCATGCCTGGGTGCCCAGAGCTCGCTTTTTGTACTGCATCGATTGATAAAAAACGGATGGCACTTGCCATGGATTCTAAAGGTAAATAATTCATACGTTAATAGGAAAACTTAAAAGTGAAGTATAAGAAATTATACTGGTAAAAACAAGTTGACACCCAATGATAAAATCCTTAATAATCTAGAGTTAGATTGTGAGAGTTTTTATATGACAACTGTTATCAATAGAAAGTATAGAATCAGCCGTAGGCTTGGTATAAATTTATGGGGTAGAGCAAAAGATCCGGTAAACAGAAGGAAATATCCTCCAGGCCAGCGTGGTATTCTTGGATTTAAAAGGTTATCTGATTTTGGTAAGCAGTTTGCTGCACATAAGAAGTTTAAGTTTTACTATGCAATTTCAAGTAAGCAGCTTAGGCGTATATTTTTAGATGCTTATAACAGGAAAGGTTATACAGCTGATAATTTTATTGGCATCTTAGAATCAAGGTTAAGTTCTGTTTTATACCACTCTGGCCTCGTGCCAACAATTTATTCAGCAAAACAGCTCATATCTCATAAACATGTTACAGTTAATGATAAGATTGTTAATATACCAAGTTATCGAGTAAAACCAGGTGATATAGTAAAAATAAGAGAAAGGGCAGCAAAAATCCCTGTAATAGTAGAAGCTGTACAAAAACAAGAGCGCAAGGCTCCGGATTACTTAGAAGCAGACAGTAAAGAGTATTCAGTAAAGTATTTAAGAATACCTCAATATTCCGAGGTTCCTTACTCAGCAGACATGGAAGTTAATTTAGTAGTAGAGTTCTACTCTAGATGAATAAAAAGAGCCCGTGTGGCGGAATCGGTAGACGCAGCGGACTTAAAATCCGTGGGTCTTGCGACCTTGGGAGTTCAAGTCTCCCCATGGGCACCAATTTAATTATCGGAAGACACAAAAAATATGAAATGGCTTGATATAGAGAACATCGCAGAAGCTTTGGAAGAAAAATTTCCAGGTGAGGATATAGTTAACATTAGATTTACCAAACTTAAGGAAAAGGTCTTAAATTTAGAGGGGTTTAGTGATGATGAAAAGCGTTGTAATGAAAAAATACTCGAAGCCATTCAAGCAGCTTGGATTGAGGAAAGGTCTTAACAATAAGAAATAGCTACCACTATTAAGCAGTATAATGTGTCATCCAAGTAGCTCACAGAAATACAAAAAGCTACTTGACAAGCTTTACCAGCCTTATCCTAGCAGTGGGGTTATTTTATATAACTTCCCAATTTGTGCAGATTAAAATGATAAGAAGATCTTGTATTTGGCGTATTATTATTTAATTTTTCGCACTATATACACCGTATGTCTTTACAAAATTTCTAAATTCTTACCTATATAAGCTGAAGCACGCTTATGAAGCGTTTAAGACATCACCCAACATCAAATTTGAAATAAGGAGTTAGTAACTAGTTACTGTAGGGTTTTTTTGCCTTTTTTTCTATTTAAAAAATTTCTTAAATATTTGTAACTACCGTCGTTCCTTAGCGAGATCTAAAGATACTGTGGAGTATGATGAGGAATTGCCATTCCAGTGTGTTGAATCCCAATGTCGGAGCACTGGAATGACAAAAAGAGGGGAGTGGAATAAACAGCAAGAACGCTCACTAACATAGAAAATATAAACTTTCTCAAACTCATTGAGTTATGCTTTCAAAACGGTAGTACGGGATGTGAATATAATGATTACTAATATATAAAAGTCATAGCGAACAGACTTGAAGCGGCAGGCACTGGTGCAGTGAGACGAATAATATTTAGTATGCCTTCACGCTCGAAGAAGCCCATATGCGTAAGAGTAATAATTGTGAGCTATTCCCAGCGAAAAGCACTCGCTCGATACTAGGTGCGTAATGTAGTCTGATTGGTATAAAAAGCTATTTCTAGAAGTAGAACTATCCATAGAACAAAATACTAAGTATAAATTTCAAACAGTGCGGAGAGAATACAAAATTGCAACGTCTGTTGGGGGAACATTAACCAGCAAAGAAGGTGATTTTATTATTGTCAACGACCAACTGAGTTCCGCTCAAGCTTTAAGCGAAACGCTTAGAAAGCGTGCCACAAGCTGGTTTGATCAGACTTTAGTAACTAGGCTCAACAATAGAAAAAAGGAATAATTGTGCTTGTGATGCATAGGCTACATCAGGAAGATTTAGCCTGACACCTTCTCTCCAAACCGAAAAATATGTTGCATTAAATTTGTTTGCCAACAATAGCTAAAAATAAGGAGTCTATCTATTCAATTGAAAAGCCAATGTCTCCTTCTCTTATTCCTGTAATCAGAGTAACTACAAATAATTACAAGAGCTGAATTACAGCATCAAGTGCTAAAATAACGCCATCGTAATATTACCCTCGAGGGAAGAAGGTCAGTTGCTATATCTTCTAGATGGAGGAAAAGAAGAGATTGAAACGATAAAAATTGACTTGGGAATTACGCTTTTGCTGTACAATATCAACAAAAACCCTCTGTCGCTTTTAAGTGATATAATTAAACAAGAGTGGGCTGGAAGCGCTATAGAAGTTTTCTTGATGATCTCTTTGCCTATAGCTTAAAGCTAGAATACTGCAGTTTTAATAGGCGACGCTAGCAACTTTAGCGTCCGCACTACCTGGGCAAAAGTAGGTAAAAAATTCTATTTACTTGATGTATAACGTGCAAAATTTGAATATCCAAAACTTAGTTTTGTCCTTAGCAGAAAGATGGATGCCACATGCAATTTTGATTGAAGCAGAAACAAGTGGTCAACAATTAGTACAAGATCTGAAGGTAAGCAGTGATTTAGCCATTGTCGAAATAATGCCACATAATGATAAGCTCACTTGATTTCATTAAATTAGTTCCTACTATAGAGTCTGGCAAGGTTTTTCTACTGCATCAAGCAGTATGGCTAGAAGATTTTGAGTATGAGATTTTAATGTTTCCAGGAATCCGTCATGATGACCAAGTGGACAGCACCATACAATACCTGCACAGTGAATAAGAAAAACTAACACCAATACCTTCAGAATCAGGGGTTGTGCCTATAATGCTTACTCATGAAACAATAGCTTCAAAGAAGACTTAGTATAAAATTATTAATAAATTACTTATAAAAATAAATCTTATGGAAAGCAGAGCTAAAGTTTGGTCATTTGGCTGATCAGTAACTTGGTTGTTATATTTAGCAATATGCAGGTAATCTACGCCTTTATAAGCGTAGATCTTGAAAAAGAACTTGAACTTACAATTATATAAGTTGCATTAGTTAACTCAGCATGTAATTGGACTTTTGCTATCTTACAATCTTTTAGAGGGGCAATGTTTGATGTTTTTTCCAGTGAAAAAGTTTATTCTTTCTTTGATTATTAATCATGTTCCTTGGGTTTTTTTATTCTTGTTAATAGTAACGATCTTGCCCATTTAATTCTACCTTAAGTGTTGATTGCAATCGAAGCTTCGTTTAGTTTTGTTGGGCTGTTCACATAAGTAGCATATATTTTCCCATTGTCCAGTTTTGACTGATGTTCTCATTAGTGCAAACAATTTCGAGCCTTTCTGCATTTGGTAATTCAAGTGGTGTCCTCTAGCCCGCCTGCCGAAGGTGCATATTGGAAGAACATGATTGTAAGTATAGTACTATTTAGTGTGTTAATATTTGCACTTGTGTTTTTTCATCCAGACACGTTTTTGGAAAGTAGTTCAAAAAAACACATAATAAAAAGTTCTATAAAGACAGTAATATGTTCTGCATTAACAGTGCTAAGATCAAGAGATACCTGGATAATCTCAATAGTGGGTGCTATTTTTTGGAATATTTTTAGCACTTAATACCTTGTGGGCTCTAAAGCTACTTAGCAACTTAGAGCTTGGTGCAACGTAATCAGGTGCAGCTACTGCAATATATAGCTTGGTCTTGCAGTTGGTACTCCAATTGCAGATAAAATCTCAAATCTACTCAAAAACAGGAAGCATGTAATCTCTACTTTTGCTCTTTTGCAAGACGCTTCAGTTGTCTACTATGCAGCTACTTAACTGTTCATGTTGTATACTTTTGCATGTTAATATTCGATTTAGCTGAGGAGGACATATGCTTAATTTTACTGTTGGTAGTGAAATTGTGAAACGAAAATACATCAGTGCATCATCATCCATTATTAATGGATTTATGTTTTATCGTGAGCGGAATTATAGCATCAACGTTAGTACTTTTTACAGATCATAAAATGGCACTTTTCGCAGTATTTGCAATGTTAGCGGCCGTTAGCGTTTTAAATTGTATTATAGAAGAAATGTATTCTAAAAAATAAGATAGCTGAATCTTGAGTCGATTGTTATATTATATTCACATACTGTAATACTTACTAAATTATGGATTACGTTACAACAAAGGATATAACAGTAACTAAGGCAACAATAGCTGAAGATATAAACCAAGAAATTGGGTTATCAAAAGAAGACTCTGCTGCAATAATAGACGATATATTGGATGAGATAAAAGCAAGCTTGGTAAAGGATGGCATAGTAAAAATATCGTCATTTGGAACATTCTTGATTAAAAAAAAGAAAGAAAGGCCAGGAAACGTACCAAATACATCAAAAAAAGTAGTAATTCAGGCAAGAAATTCAGTCTCTTTTAGACCTTCAAAAGTGATAAAAAAGTTAATAAACAACCAATGAACAAGGAGAAATTATTTTATACAATTGGGGAAGTAGCTGAAGAGCTGCATTTAGAGCAGCACGTTTTGAGATTCTGGGAGAGTCAATTTCGTCAAATTAAACCCATAAAACGTAAGGGAAGAAGGCTATATGATCATAAGTGTATAGAAGTCATAAAGAAGATAAAATACATGCTATATGATAAAGGATATACAATAAAAGGAGTGCAAAAAGAATTTGATAATAATATAAAAAGCAGTTGTAATTTTGGTAATCTATTACCACAACTTATCGACTTAAGAGATTATCTAATCAACAAAATAAATAGTGAGAAAAGTAATGAACAATTATAAGTATGACATAAATATATTTAACATATGTAGCTAAAAAGTTAACTAAAAAAGTGTGGGCTCACGTTAAAGAATGGTTAAAAAGAGTACCCGTATCAGTTACATAGGTAGTATGGAAATTTAAGTAATACATACCCTTGCGGTTAAGAAAAAATCAATATATTCACAGTAGATTAAGCTTATATCTGTGTTTTATATGTGAATATTGGAATGAGAATTTATGCAGGTAGAGAAAGAAGAATAGCAAATATAGTGACTCAGTACTGGAGTGAGATAAAAGGACCAGATAGAGACTGGCCAGAAAGACATGAGATAGATACTACTGAAATAATGGATTCATGGCAATATTGTTATATTATTGAGGTTAATGATCAAGGTTATATCTGTGAGAATGCAGGAGAAAAGGCTGTTGAGTTCTATGGTTTTGAGAAAAACATATGCATTGATAGCAAATATGTAATTGATGCACCGTTTTTGCGATTATATAAAATAGATGCAGTTATTGATAAATTTGATACTATAGTAGATAGTAAGTGCCTAATCAATGAAGAGGAAGAAAGTGAAAGTGTTAAAATAAGGCAAGTATTGTTGCCACTTGGAAATGAAGAAAGTATAACCCATATATTGGGTGTAATTACATTTAAGCTCCTTTAATATACAGGTTGTGGTTGTATTACAACTTTAAGTTGCGTGCTATTTGATTCTTTGATATAATTATTTATTCTGCTAAAGAATTTGACGGTAATGTTTGTAAACTTATTTGAGATATGAAGAAAATGAAATTGAAAACCAAATCCTCTGTTAAAAAACGTTTTAATCTTACAGCTAAAGGTAAAGTTATTTCTGCTCAATCGGGTAAAAGGCATGGTATGGTAAAGAGGAGCAAATCTAATATTCGTAATCAGCGTGGTACTACGGTTCTTGGTAAATCTGACTCGCGCATAGTTAAGCTTTATATACCTTATGGTATTTAACAAAATGGAGGTAAGATAAAATGGCTCGGGTAAAACGTGGGGTTACTACTCACGCTCGTCATAAAAAAATATTGAATTTAGCAAAGGGTTATAGAGGGCGTGCAAAGAGTTGCTATAGAATTGCATTACAAAGGGTTGAAAAAGCATTGCAATATGCTTATAGGGACAGAAGAAATCGCAAGCGCGATTTTCGCAGTTTATGGATAATACGTATTAATGCAGCAGCGAGGGAACACGGGCTTACTTATGGTAGATTTATGCACGGTCTTGCACTTGCTGGAGTTGATTTGAATAGAAAGATTCTTGCTGAAATGGCCGTTAACTATAAAGATGATTTCACAAAATTAGCAGAAACTGTAAGTAGTAAACTAGCAGAGAATTCTTGATTTCCTTAAGTAAAAGTATTTAGCAGCATGAGAGTCATTTTTATGGGATCGCCAGAATTTGCTATCAATGCGCTAAATTCACTATTAAAGTCAAAAAATGAGGTAGTAGCAGTATATACCAAGGCTCCAAAGCCTTCAGGACGTGGACAAAAGCTAACAAAATCTCCAGTGCATATCATTGCTGAAGAAAGTGGTATAGAGGTATGCACTCCTACTTCTCTAAAACCTTTGGTAGAGCAAGAAAAATTTAAAAAATTTAAACCAGATGTTGCAGTTGTTGCTGCTTATGGACTGATTCTTCCAAAAGAAATTCTGAATATTCTAAAGTATAGTTGTATTAATATTCACCCTTCACTGCTGCCTAGATGGCGTGGAGCAGCTCCCATACAGCACACGATTTTAGCGGGAGACCGAAAAACTGGAATTAGTATTATGCAATTGGATGGGGGGCTGGATTCTGGTCCCATTTTAAAACAGAAAAAATTTCTAGTTGAAAAAAATGACAATTATAAAACGTTACATGACAAATTGTCTAAGCTAGGTAGTAACTTACTGATGGAAGTGATAGATGAAATTGAAAAACACCCTCCTCTAGAACAAAGTGATGATGGCGCGTGCTACGCTGATAAGATCGAAGACTATAAAATTTATGCAAGTGACATTTGTGAAGTTGCTTATAGAAAAGTTAAAGCGTTTTACCCTAAGGCATTTGTCAAGATAGAGCATAAGCGTGTAAGAATACTCGATGCTGACTTTGAAGTAGATGCTTCTTTAACTTCAGGACAAGGTAAAATTATTAATGATAATATGCACATAAGTTTGAAAAGTGGCACTTTAATTCCTAAAATTGTGCAAATGGAGGGAAGGAATTCTTGCAATATTAAGGATTTCGTTCGTGGCTTAAAATTTAGTATGGTAAAAAAGTTTATAGAATAGAGCCTTGCATAGCTGTGGTAAAAAAACACAAGCAGACAATGCAGCCTACTTAATTAACATACACAAAATAAACATAAAGATAAGCTATACCTGTTGTTCTTGTGGTGAAACAAGTTTTTCGATGCCACTAACAATAAAATTAGTTGTATTTTTAGCTATTTCATCGAGTTTGTCGTTTATGCTTTTACCTATTTCTTTATCTTCAGCATACTTATAATCCTTAGCATACTCATATATGGCTAAAGTAACTACAGCTGCACATATTACAGCTATACCAGTTTTTGCTATGATAAGCAGTGATAGCCCACCTGTAAATATAGATACTAATCCAACGGCTAGGTTTATAATCCTGCTTTGTGTTGTTTGTGATGTTAGTTGGTTTGGATCTGCCTGTTTATCCTCTAAAACATTCGATATTGTTTTTGAGGCAATTTTTATCGCTATTGCTACAACTAAGACCATGACTAGCCCTATAGTCATTTTTGCTAGAAGAATAATTGAGGGTAACATCATCATAAACAATAGCAAGCCAGTTCCTATAATTAGCCACTTCTGATTTATTTTTTTAAGTTGTCCTCCATTAACAAACATTGTAACCCTCCACTTTACTTGATAATTTATTTATGTTTAATACGAAATGTGAAAGCAGTCAATGATATATTTAAAAGGGTGTATAAAATTTTTTTTCTGTTATTCTCTATATAATTTATATGGCTAAGTTTAAAATTTTAGAAAGAATTATATATTATTTGAAATTCCTATATATTGTTTTAAATCAGTTAGAGAGAATTGAGTGCAAGACACAGTTCTAGTTTTACAAGATGGCAAGTGCTTTTTGGGAAAGTCGATAGGTAAGAAAGGCAAATGCATAGGTGAGATCTGTTTTACTACTGGTATTACTGGTTATCAGCATACTATAACTGATCCTTCTTTTGCTGATCAAATCATAATGTTTACTTTTCCTCATGTTGGCAATGTTGGAATAAACGATAAAGATAATGAAGGAAAGAAAATTTTTGCAAGTGGTGTAATTATGCGCGAACTTTCTCCTGCGTCTCATCCTTCTTCATATGTGAGTTTAAGCGATTGGTTAGAAAAAAGTAACTTGGTTGGAATATCAGGAGTTGACACTAGAGCCTTGACTAGGCATTTGAGAAAACATGGACCTCAAAACGGAATAATATGCCCATTAATCCACTCTAATGTCACCACGGTTTGTAACACTTGTACCTATGATGATCAAGCTATTTTGGTGATAAAAGGTCTATTAGATGAATTAAAGAAACATAAACCTGTAAATGGAATAGAAATAACCGATAGGGTCAGTTTAAATAACAATTTTAAAAGTGACCTTAATGCAAAATATAAAGTTGCGGTGGTTGATTTTGGTATAAAGGCTAGTATAGTTTCACGCTTAATAGAACTTGATTGTGCAATTGAGTTAATTAAGCCAGATAGAGGTTTTGCTCAGAAAATATTAAGTATGTGTCCAGATGGTATAGTGCTCTCGAATGGTCCAGGCGATCCGCAAGAAATAGGAAAGAGTGTGACTCCAGAGATAGATGTTATTGTAAAATCTAAAATACCAATTCTTGGCATATGCATGGGTCATCAATTACTAGCGATTACTTTGGGGGCAAAAACTATCAAGATGAACGTTGGTCACCGAGGAAGTAATCATCCGGTTTATAACGTAAGTAGCGATAAAGTTGAGATCACTAGCCAAAATCATGGCTTTGTTTTTGATCCATCATCTCTACCAAATAACGTTGAGGTTACTCATATTTCTATGTTCGATAATAGTATAGAGGGAATAATGGCAAAGGATTACCCAGTTTTTTCTGTACAGTACCATCCAGAGGAAGCGCCAGGTACGCACGATTCACATTACTTATTTAGGCGTTTTATTGACAATATTGCGTTATATAAAGTGAAATCTGCGTGATTGTAATCAGGCAAGGTTTTATTGCTTGATTTTTTGGTTTTAGGTATTTAATATTAAGTGCAATAAAAGCTTAAGTTAGAATACTGGAATAGTGCTCTCTTAACAAATTCTTTTGGAGGAGTGACCGAGTGGTTAAAGGTAACAGACTGTAAATCTGTCCGCGTTGCGTACGTAGGTTCGAATCCTACCTCCTCCATTGTGCGGGTATAGCTTAATTGGTAGAGCTCTAGCCTTCCAAGCTAGTGGAGTGGGTTCGAACCCCACTATCCGCTCTTTTTTTTTTTGTATTTTTATAAAATCAATATATTATTTATTGATGTATTTGTATTTTAGGTAGAAAAGTTTTAATTATGGTACAAGTAGTGGAAGCATTTGGGAAGCCGCATGTCAATGTAGGAACGATAGGACATGTGGACCATGGGAAGACAACATTGACAGCAGCAATAACAAAGCATTATGGAAATTTTGTAGCGTATGATCAAATAGATAAGGCACCAGAAGAGAGGAAAAGAGGAATAACGATTGCAACAGCACATGTTGAATATCAAACGGAGAAGAGACATTATGCACATGTTGATTGTCCTGGGCACGCTGACTATGTGAAGAACATGATAGTAGGTGCAGCGCAGATGGATGCGGCGATATTGGTAGTATCGGGAGTTGATGGACCTATGCCGCAGACGAGAGAGCACATATTACTCGCGAAGCAAGTTGGTGTTGGGTATATTGTAGTATATATAAATAAAGCTGATGTATCCGATCCTGATATGATAGGTTTGGTAGAAATGGAAGTGAGAGAATTGCTGAGTAAATATGGGTTTCCAGGTGATGAAGTTCCAGTGGTAATTGGATCTGCATTGAAAGCGCTGGAGGATGATGACGGTGAATATGGGAAGAAGTCAATAGACAAATTGATGGAGAGGTTGGATGACTATGTAGAAGTGCCACCAAGATCTGTAGATTTACCGTTCCTATTGCCGATTGAAGATGTATTTTCGATATCGGGACGTGGAACGGTAGTAACAGGAAGAATAGAAAAAGGGGAGATAAAGATAGGTGATGAGATAGAGATAATAGGTCTGAAAGCTACACAGAAGACAACATGCACTGGTGTGGAAATGTTTAAGAAATTGCTAGAAAAAGGAAGTGCAGGGTTAAATGTGGGGATATTGCTAAGAGGGACGAAGAGGGAAGAAGTAGAGAGGGGACAAGTATTAGCAAAACCAGGAACAATAACGCCGCACAGGAAGTTCAAGGCAGAAGTTTACATATTAAAGAAAGAAGAGGGAGGAAGGCATACACCATTTTTTGCGAATTATCAGCCACAATTTTATTTAAGGACGACAGATGTGACGGGAAGTATAAAATTGCTAGAAGGGAAAGAGATGGTAATGCCTGGAGATAATGTAAGTATAGAGGTAGAATTGCAAGTACCGATAGCGATGGATAAGGGATTGCGCTTTGCAATAAGAGAAGGAGGTAGAACTGTTGGTTCTGGTGTTGTTTCTGAAATTTTGGAGTAAAAGAGTTTGAGTCATAGGAGTGTAGCTCAATTGGTAGAGCGCTGGTCTCCAAAACCAGAGGTTGTAGGTTCAATTCCTATCACTCCTGCATTAATATTGTGGTAGAAATGTTAAAAAATTTGAGTGTCTTTTTTTGTAACATAAAGCAGGAAATACGAAGAATTGCTTGGGTGAGGAAGCAAGAAGTGTTGTCATCTCTATTTGTTGTAGCAATTGTTATATTATGCTTTTCGGTTTTCTTTTGCTTTGTAGATTTTATGTCTCTTTATGCGATTAAGACTTTATTTGGAATTGTCTATGGCATATGAACATAAATGGTACATCATTAAAGTTAATTATGGGCACGAGAGGAATATACTTGAATTAGTAAGCAATGCTGTCTATTTTAAGGAGGTATTTATTCCTTATCAGACAGTATGTAACTCGAAGTCTGATATAAAAGAAGTATGTGAAGTGTATGTATGTATGTATCTATGTGATGAGAGTAGAGATATTTTAAGCAAAACGCTTGGATTTCACAGTGGTGATTCCAGTAATTTTAAAATAGTTTTAGATGAAGAGGTGAATTTAAAGCGCAAGGAATTCAATAAATATAAATGGTATATTTTAAGGGTTGCTTCCAATTATGAAGAAAAAGTGTGTCAACACGTACTGGAAAATTCTATGAGATTAGGGGTTAATGATTATTTTAAGGAAGTTTTCATTCCATATGAGGAACTAAGTGAAGTGGAACTAAGATCTAAAAAAGCTGCTATGCGAAGAAAGTGTTTTCCTGGTTATGTTTTTTTATATGTGGATTTGTGTGATGAAGTACTAAATTTTGTGAATAATATACCAAAGTCTCTTAAAGTCTATGGGTTCTTAAAAAATGGTAGTGTTCCAAAAGTGATTTCAGATGACGAGATTTACTCAATGTGCAATGCGCTTTACAATGCTCAAGAAACGAAAAAATTAAGCCATGGTTATGAAAAAGGTGAAAAGGTAAAAATTAATGATGGTCTTTTTCAGAATTTTACTGGTAAGGTAGATATGATTAATGATGAAAAGAAAATTATTAATATAGAAGTGTCAATTCTAGGGAAGCCAACAATAATAGAGCTTGATCTAGCTCAAGTAGAGAAAATAGAGGATTAATTATGAGTGTTGTAATTGCCAAGATTAATTTACTGATGGAAGCGGGAAAGGCAGTTCCTGGGCCAAAGATTGCTTCAGTACTTGGTCCGCGCGGCATACCTGTTCCTAAATTCTGCGAGGCTTTCAACAAAGTGACTAGCACAGCTAATGCCAATTATAAAGTGGGTGATTTAGTAACGGTGCGGATTTCCATAAAGGATGACCGCTCTCACGATTTTACTGTCAGTGGCCCACCTGTGGCTTACTTGCTTAAGCAAGAAGCTAAATTGAGCAAAAGTTCTAGCAACCCTGGTAAAGAATTGGTAGCTAAATTGCCTATGTCTGCTATAATTAAGATAGCAAGATATAAGATGGTTGACATGAAAGTGGATAATGAAGATTCAGCAGTGAAAATGGTTATAGGCACTGCTAAATCTATGGGTATAGAAGTTATAGAAGGTTAGAAGCATGAATATACATAGCGACAGTCCCAGGCAATGTTTAGAAGAGATTATCAAGTCTGCTTCAGCAAAGTTTAATGAATCAATTGACATTGCAGTTAATTTAGGTATAGATTCGCGTAAATCTGAAGAACAAGTGCGTGGTACAGTAGTTTTACCTAAAGGTATTGGGAAAGATATTAAAGTAGCTGTCTTCACTCAAGGCAAACATTTACTAGAAGCTGAAAAAGCTGGTGCTAATATTGTAGGGGGAGAAGATTTAGTTCAAGAGATAAAAAAGGGTAAAAAATTGGATGTTGATTGGTGTATCACTACTCCTGATTTCATAGCAAAAATCACTCCTATTGCAAAAATATTGGGTGCTAAAGGGTTAATGCCTAATCCTAAATTTGGTACCATGACTTCCAACGTTGCAGAAGCTATTAAAACCATCAAGTCTGGTCAAATAAAATTTAGGACAGATAAAAACGGTATTATTCACGGCAAATTAGGGAATATTAAGTTTAGCGTTGATGATTTGCTGAAAAATTTAAAAGCCTTTCTTAAAGTAATTAAAAGTAACAAACCCATTTCTGTAAAAGGAGTATACTTTAAGAGCGTTTTTTTAAATTCAACTATGGGTAAGGCTTATAAAATGAGTAAAGTGGAAGATATAATTTAGGGAGTAATACCGTGAAGCGTGAGAATAAGGATGAGTTTATACAAAATATAATAAACGTGTTTGTAAATAATGATTTTTTGATACTGATAAATTTTAAATCTATAAATGCTAGCGATTCATTAATCCTTAGGGATAGCTTAAAGTCTGCAGCGAGTGGAATGCTAGTAGTTAAAAATACTCTAGCCCGCTTAGCTTTAGAAAGAGCTGGTAGATTTTCTTATTTATTAGATAGATTTTCTGGTCCCGTTGCTGTTATATACTCCAGTGGTATAGTAGAAGCTGCAAAGCTAATAGTTGATTTCACTAATTCTAATAAAGAAAAGATGTCTGTGATTTGCGCAGCTCACTTAAACCAATTGCTTACAGTGGAGGATGTTAATAAACTAGCTAAGTTGCCTTCTCTGGATGAGTTGCGTATTAAAATTATGCGTTTAATATCTTATAATATCCCTGCCAGGTTAGCGTTGTCTATTAATTCACCCTCTATTAGGCTTATGGGAGTATTGGGTTATTATAGTTCTAAAAAATAAATTTATTGTCAAGTAAGGTAGTAGTATGAGTAATGTAACAAACGATTTAGTTGATAAAATATTATCTTTAAACTTATTAGAGGCCTCTGAGCTTGTAAAAGTTCTAGAAGAGAAAATAGGGTTACCTGCTGGTTCTTTTGTTGATGGAGCTGTTAGTTCTAGTGCACCTACTAGTGATAATGCTGCCAGCTCTGTTGCTCAAGAAAAAACTGAATGTAAAGTTGTGATTAAAGAAATTGATGCAAGCAAAAAAATGGAAATCATTAGAACAGTGAGGAAAATTGATCCTACATTAGGCTTAAAAGAAGCAAAAGAGTTAGTCGAATCCTTACCTAAAGATTTGACTGCCAGTGTTCCTAGGGGTGAAGCAGAGAAAATAAAGCAACAGCTCATCGATGCAGGAGCAACCAAAGTGGAACTCGAATAGGATGTTTATATTTAATATATTAATTTTATATTAATATAGCCCCTTTTAGTTAATTTGAGGTGTTTTAATGGTTGATTCTTCTTATATGTGTGCTTCTAATGCTTTTATTCCTAGGATTTCTTACTCTAGGTCAATTGATTTAAAAGACTCTTTATTGGATTTAGTTAAAGTTCAAAAAGAGTCATACAAGTCGTTTACTCCTGGAAATCATGGTAATGAAAGACTTGAGTCTATCTTTCGTTCAGTTTTTCCGATAAACGATCCTTTGCACAGGGCTACTATTGAATTTATAAGTTGTAGGATAGATAATCCTAAGTACGATGAGTCTGAGTGTATAAAGCGTGGTATAACTTTTTCTGCTCGAGTCATTGCTTCTATACGCCTTGTTATTATGCAGGATGGTATTTCCCTTGACGAATATAAATCGATTAAAGGGAGTGGAGATCATTCTAAGCTTTCAACCATTATAAAGTTTATAGGGGAACAAGAGGTCCATTTCTGTGAGTTGCCAATGATGACCGATAAAGGTACCTTCATCATTAATGGTGTAGAGAAAGTAATCGTTTCGCAAATGCATAGGTCTCCTGGTGTATTTTTCGATAGCGATAAGGGAAAAACCTACAACTCTGGTAAATTAATCTATTCCGCTAGAGTTATTCCTTATAGAGGTTCTTGGCTTGATATTGAATTTGATGTTAAAGACCTCTTGTATTTTCGTATTGACAGGAAAAGAAAATTACCAATCTCAGTCTTATTAAAAGCATTGGGCTTATCAAATAGTGATATACTCGATAGATTTTATGAAAAGATAAAATACATAAAATATAAGAATAGTTGGAAAGTACCGTTTGTTCCTGACAAATTTAAGGGGGTTAGATTACCTTTCGACTTAATGGATGTTGAAGGTAACGTGTTGTTTAAGGCTAATGTTCGTATTACCTCAAGATTGGCTAAAAAGCTACATGATGACGAATTGAAGGAGTACTTAGTACCTTTTGATTCTATATGTGGTTTATTCCTTGCAGAAGATTTAATAGATAGTGTTAGCTCTACGAAAATTTTATCTGCTGGTGAATCTATAAAGATAGAAGATGTAAAAAAGCTTGAGTTGTTGTCCATAGGTGAAATATCAGTACTAAACATCGATAATTTGTCTGTCGGTCCTTATATATTAAACACGCTTTTCTTAGACGAAAACATGTCTTATCAGGACGCGCTGTATGAAATATACAAGGTCTTGCGTCCTGGTGAAGTTCCTGTGTTAGAAATAGTAGAAGAGTTTTTTCATAATCTTTTCTTTAACCCTGAGTATTACGACCTATCTAACATTGGTAGATTGAAACTTAACTCTTATCTTGGGTTAGATTATGATGAGGATTTAACTGTTTTAACACATGAGGATATTATTGAAATTGTAAGAAAGATAGTATTGCTACGTGACGGCCAAGGATCTGTGGATGACATTGATCACCTGGGAAATAGAAGAGTAAGGTCAGTTGGAGAATTTATAGAAAATCAGTTTAGAGCTGGGCTATTAAAGCTGGAACGTGCAGTAATTGACTCTATGTCTACTTCTAGTTTAGATAAAGTTTCTTCACCTGACTTCATTAATCCAAAAGTGTTAACTAATGTCTTAAGGGATTTCTTCAACTCTTCTCAATTATCTCAGTTTATGGATCAGACTAATCCGTTATCTGAAATAACACATAAAAGGAGGTTGTCAGCATTAGGTCCTGGTGGTTTAACGAGAGATCGTGCAGGATTTGAAGTGCGAGATGTTCATCCAACTCATTATGGAAGGATTTGTCCTATTGAAACTCCTGAAGGGCAAAATATAGGGTTGATCAATAGTTTAGCTATATATGCACGAGTTAACAAATATGGTTTTATTGAAAGCCCCTACAGAAAAGTAATTAATAGAGTTGCCACTGATCAAATTGAGTACTTGTCTGCCATAGATGAAGGTTTATATTATATAGCTGATGCCAGCGCAAAGCTTGACAATAATAATCGTTTTATCGACGACATGCTATACTGTAGATATGCTGGTAATTTTGTCATGGTCAGCAGTGATCAAGTGAGCTACATTGACGTATCCCCTAAACAGGTAATATCAGTTGCAGCCTCTTTGATCCCATTTTTAGAAAATGATGATGCTAATAGGGCATTAATGGGTTCAAATATGCAACGTCAAGCTGTGCCTTTATTGAAGCCTACTGCTCCTTTGGTGGGTACTGGCATAGAGTCTTTTGTAGCTTCTGGCTCTGGTGCTGTAGTTTTAGCAAAACGCGACGGTATAGTTGATAGTTCTGATAGTAACTCTATAGTTATACGTGCTTTTGATGAAGAAAGGGTTAACTATCTTGGCGTAGATATTTATCATTTAAAAAAATTTCAACGCTCTAACCATAATACTTGCATTAATCAAAAACCGCTAGTACGTATAGGTGATTATGTTAAAGAGGGTGATGTAATAGCTGATGGCCCTGCAATTAACAGTGGTGAGCTAGCACTTGGTCAAAACTTGCTGGTCGCTTTTATGTCTTGGCAAGGTTATAACTTTGAAGACTCTATTATTATTTCCAGTGAAATTGTTAAAAAAGATCTCTTCACTTCAATACATATAGAAGAATTCGAATGTGTTGTGCACGATACTCCTTTAGGGTCAGAGAAAATAACTCGTGCTATACCTGGCGTTAATGAAGAAAATCTATATCACTTAGATAATAGTGGTATAGTAAAAATTGGTACAAGAGTTGGTCCAGGCTATATTCTTGTAGGTAAAATTACACCTAAACCTTCCCTTTTATTGCCTCCTGAAACAAAATTATTAATGACGATTTTTGGTGAAAAGTCATTCGATTGTGCAGACTCCTCTTTATACACATCCCCAGACGTTGAAGGAACAGTAATTGATGTACAGGTCTTTACACGTAGAGGGGTCGAAGAAAACGAAAGGGCACTGCTTATCAAGCAGAAAGAAATGAATGATTTAGAAAAGGAGCGAGATTATATAATCAATGTTGCTAGTGAATATTTCTATGACGAACTGAAAAAACTTCTTGTTCATTCTTGCTCTCAAGATCAAGAAAAACTCGACGCTATTGAACGTGAACAATGGTGGGGTATAGGATTAAAAAATCGATCTATCTCTGAACAAGTTAAGAATTTAAAAAAAGATTTTGATAAAAAAGTATCGAATACAATAGCACAGTTTAAACAAAAAGTAGAAAAGTTAGATGAAGGCTATGACTTGCCTCAAGGTGTATTGATGTCGGTAAAAGTTTTCATTGCTGTAAAGCATAGTCTGCAGCCAGGAGATAAAATGGCTGGTAGACATGGAAACAAAGGGGTAATTTCTCGAGTTGTACCAGTGGAAGATATGCCTTATTTGGAAGATGGTACCCCTGTTGATATTATTCTGAATCCTCTTGGTGTTCCATCAAGAATGAATGTTGGGCAAATATTGGAAACTCATGTAGGTTGGGCTTGCAAAAAATTAGGAGAAAGAGTAGGCAACATTCTGGATGAAATTAACAAGATTAACAGTGATTTCTGTAAGGAAATTAGATCTCTTGATGATAATAACTTTGCGAAATTTGCAGCGGTGTATTTTGATAATAAAAAAACTGAAGAGGTTAGAGATGATGAAATAACAGATTCCCTTGTTAATATACCTAATAAAGGCTTACTAAATGATGAATT
This sequence comes from Wolbachia endosymbiont strain TRS of Brugia malayi, assembly GCF_000008385.1. Classification (NCBI taxonomy): domain Bacteria; kingdom Pseudomonadati; phylum Pseudomonadota; class Alphaproteobacteria; order Rickettsiales; family Anaplasmataceae; genus Wolbachia; species Wolbachia endosymbiont of Brugia malayi. The sequence goes on along the minus strand of NC_006833.1, from coordinate 846,910 downwards.
AAACGCATTAGTGGAAAATTATTTAAACTCTTGCAAAAGTGCGTACGACAACTTACGTAGCTTCCTCATTGAGGTTTATAGCTGTGGTAGTGACGTATCTATTTGTAATAATATTCGTGATATTAGCAATAGTAACTTGATTGAATTTGCACATAAATTACGTAATGGCATTCCTGTTGCTGCACCTGTTTTTGAAGGTCCAAAGGATAAAAATATAATAAAATTATTTACACTTGCTGGCTTAGATCCTTCTGGACAAACTGAGGCATATGATGGCCGCACTGGTGAGAAATTTGACCGTAAGGTTACGGTTGGTTATATGTACATGCTTAAGCTGCACCACCTGGTCGATGATAAAATTCATGCGCGTTCAGTAGGGCCTTACAGTTTGGTTACTCAGCAACCTCTTGGAGGAAAATCCCATTTTGGCGGTCAGCGCTTTGGTGAAATGGAGTGTTGGGCATTGCAAGCCTATGGTGCTGCTTATACTTTACAGGAAATGCTAACTGTGAAGTCTGATGATATTAATGGCAGGGTTAAGATTTATGAATCGATAATAAAAGGTGACAGCAACTTTGAATGTGGGACTCCTGAGTCTTTCAATGTAATGATAAAAGAACTACGTTCTTTATGTTTAAATGTGGCTTTAAAGCAAAATAATGTTGTTATTGAAGACATATCTCACACTAACATTGCACAGTCTTTTGATAAGATTGGTATATCGATTGCTAGCCCTGAGAATATTAAATCTATGTCTTACGGCGAGGTAAAAGACGTCTCAACTGCAAATTATCGTACATTCAAAGTTGAGAAAGGTGGATTATTTTGTCCTAAGATCTTTGGTCCAGTCAATGACGATGAATGTTTGTGTGGAAAATACAAAAAAAGAAGACACAGAGGCCGCATATGTGAAAAATGTGGAGTAGAAGTTACATCTTCTAAAGTAAGAAGAGAAAGAATGGGTCATATAGAGCTTGCGTCCCCTGTTGCCCATATATGGTTTTTGAAGTCACTCCCTTCAAGAATTGGAGCATTATTAGACATGTCTCTCAGAGATATTGAGAATATTTTGTATAGCGATAATTACATTGTGATAGATCCCCTTGTTTCTCCTTTTGAAAAGGGTGAGATTATTAGTGAGAAAATTTATAATGAGGCTAAAGATGACTATGGTATCGATAGTTTCGTAGCTATGCAGGGTGTTGAAGCCATAAGAGAGTTGCTGACTTGTCTTGATTTACATCAAATCAGGAAGGATTTAAGACTGGAATTAGAGTCTGTTGCTTCTGAAATAAGAAGAAAGAAAATTATAAAGAGATTACGTATTATTGAAAACTTTATTAAATCTGGAAACAGACCTGAGTGGATGATACTTACAACTATACCTATTTTACCACCTGACTTGCGTCCTTTAGTATCGCTTGAAAGTGGTCGCCCTGCAGTTTCTGACTTAAATCATCATTATAGGACTATTATTAATAGAAATAACAGATTGAGGAAATTATTAAGCTTGAATCCTCCTGAAATTATGATTCGTAATGAAAAGAGGATGTTACAAGAAGCAGTTGATTCTCTTTTTGATAATAGCCGTCGCAATGCTCTAACAAATAAAGCTGGTGCTATTGGATATAAAAAATCTATTAGCGACATGCTAAAGGGAAAACAAGGCCGTTTCCGCCAAAATCTCTTAGGAAAAAGGGTAGACTATTCTGGACGTTCTGTAATAGTCGTTGGGCCAGCTTTAAAGTTGAATCAATGCGGGTTACCAAAAAGAATGGCTCTTGAATTATTTAAGCCTTTTGTTTATTCAAAGCTTAAGCTGTATGGTATGGCTCCAACTATCAAGTTTGCTAGTAAATTGATAAGAGCAGAGAAGCCAGAAGTTTGGGATATGTTAGAAGAAGTGATAAAAGAGCATCCTGTTTTGCTAAATAGAGCACCTACTTTACATAGGCTTGGTATTCAGGCCTTTGAACCAATCCTTATTGAAGGCAAAGCAATACAACTTCATCCACTTGTTTGTACAGCATTTAACGCAGATTTTGATGGCGATCAAATGGCAGTACATGTGCCGATTTCATTGGAAGCTCAACTTGAAGCAAGGGTGCTAATGATGTCAACCAATAATGTCTTAAGCCCTTCTAATGGCAGACCAATTATAGTCCCTAGTAAAGACATAATACTTGGTATATACTACTTAACTTTACAGGAACAAACTGATAAAGAAGGTGATGATTTGCCATTTTTAGGCACTTTTGGTGAAGTTGAGCATTCTTTAAGTGATGGTACTTTACATATTCATTCTAGTATAAAATATAGAATAGAGTATACGAATAGCGAAGGCGAAACTTGCTATAAAACTATTCGCACAACTCCTGGTCGCTTAATATTATGGCAGATTTTTCCTAAACATGAGAATCTAAATTTTGATCTTGTAAATCAGGTATTGACAGTTAAAGAAGTAACTAGTATAGTTGATCTGATATACCGCAACTGTGGTCAGAGTGCTACGGTGGAATTTTCTGATAGGTTAATGGTACTTGGCTTTGAGTATGCTACGTTTTCTGGCATTTCTTTTAGCCGTTGTGATCTGGTTATACCTGAAACTAAAGCTGAACACGTTGATCATGCGAGGGGTGAAATCAAGAAGTTCTCTATGCAATATCAAGACGGGCTAATAACTAGAAGTGAGAGATATAATAAGGTTATAGACGAATGGTCTAAATGTACAGATATGATAGCTAATGACATGTTAAAATCAATATCTGTATATGATAGAAATAGTAAGTATAATTCAGTGTACATGATGGTTAATTCTGGTGCAAGGGGTTCTACTTCACAGATGAAGCAGCTAGCTGGGATGCGAGGGCTCATGACTAAACCTTCTGGTGAGATCATAGAAACACCTATAATTTCTAACTTCCGTGAAGGATTAAACGTATTTGAGTATTTTAATTCTACTCATGGTGCACGTAAGGGTCTTGCTGATACTGCGCTTAAAACTGCTAATTCTGGATATTTAACTCGTCGTTTAGTTGATGTATCTCAAAACTGTATAGTTACAAAGCATGACTGTAAAACAAAAAATGGTCTTGTTGTGAGAGCTACAGTTGAAGGAGGCACTATAGTTGCATCTCTAGAAAGTGTTGTGCTGGGCAGAACAGCTGCAAATGATATATATAATCCAGTGACAAAAGAATTATTGGTGAAAGCAGGAGAATTAATTGATGAGGATAAGGTAAAGCAAATCAATATTGCAGGTCTTGATGCTGTAAAAATTAGATCACCTTTAACTTGCGAAGTAAGTCCAGGAGTATGTTCTTTGTGTTATGGAAGAGATCTTGCAACTGGTAAAATTGTTTCAATAGGTGAAGCAGTTGGTGTAATAGCTGCTCAGTCTGTTGGAGAGCCGGGTACTCAGTTAACGATGCGTACTTTCCACATAGGTGGAGTAATGACTAGAGGTGTTGAGTCTTCAAATATTATAGCTTCTATTAATGCCAAAATAAAATTGAGTAACAGTAACATAATTATAGACAAAAATGGGGATAAAATTGCAATAAGTCGTTCTTGTGAAGTGGTGTTAATTGATAGTCTTGGTAGTGAGAAGTTAAGGCATAGTATACCTTATGGTGCTAAACTTTGTGTAGATGAAGGTAAGTCAGTAAAAATCGGTGATAAGATTGCAGAATGGGATCCTTATACATTACCTATTATCACGGAAAAGACTGGTACAGTGTTATATCAAGATTTAAAAGATGGGGTGTCAATCACTGAAGTTATGGATGAATCTACGGGAATATCAAGTAAAGTAGTAAAAGATTGGAAACTGTACTCCGGTGGAGCTAATTTACGTCCTCGCATAGTGCTACTTGATGATAACGGTAAAGTGATGACACTTGCAAGCGGTATTGAAGCATGTTATTTCATACCAATTGGTGCAGTACTCAATGTGCAAGATGGCCAGAAGGTTCATGCAGGTGACGTTATTACGAGAACGCCAAGGGAGTCAGTTAAAACCCGTGATATTACTGGGGGTTTGCCGAGAGTTATAGAGTTGTTTGAAGCACGGCGCCCTAGAGAACATGCCATTGTTAGTGAGATAGATGGTCATGTGGTATTTTCTGAGAAAGATCGGAGAGGAAAACGTAGCGTACTCATAAAACCTTTGAATGAACAGATTTCTCCAATTGAGTATTTGGTGTCAAGAAGTAAACACGTGATAGTTAATGAGGGTGATTTTGTACGTAAAGGTGATCTGTTAATGGATGGTGATCCTGATCTCCATGATATTTTACGTGTACTTGGATTAGAAGCTTTAGCGCACTATATGATTTCTGAAATACAGCAAGTTTACAGATTGCAGGGTGTTCGTATAGACAACAAGCATTTAGAAGTGATATTAAAGCAAATGTTGCAGAAAGTAGAAATTACTGATCCTGGTGATACTATGTACTTGGTCGGCGAAAGCATTGACAAGTTGGAAGTTGATAAGGGAAATGATGTTATGAGTAACTCTGGCAAGCGGCCTGCTTGTTATCTTCCTATCTTGCAAGGAATTACTAGAGCAAGTCTTGAAACTAAATCCTTTATTTCTGCTGCCTCTTTCCAGGAAACAACGAAAGTGCTAACAGAAGCAGCATTCTGTGGAAAAGAAGACCCTTTAAGTGGATTAAAAGAAAATGTTATAGTAGGAAGATTAATTCCTGCTGGTACAGGTTTGATTATGAGTAAGGTCAGGGCACTTTCGCTTTGTGATAATATGGATAAATATGAAAAATATTTTGATATTGAAGCTTATGACGAGAAATTGTTAGAGGATAATGGTTGCCACTTGCATTCTGGAAAGAAAGAAAGTGTAGCAGAATCACGTTATAATTAGCCAAATTAAATATAGCTAACAAAAACGGGCATACTGTTTATGACTGTGTGAACATTGGCGTGGCTTAGCATAGATTCCGCTCACAAGTAACGGGGCAACGATTTATCAAATTATTGGTAGATCTAAGTTACTTTAGGTGTAGATGAAAAAGATCTGCGGACGAAGATAGATTTCTAGCTGTCTAAATATCTCTACTGCAATTATGATCACATCGGTAGCAGGAGAAGTAATTTTTTTCTGGAAATCTTAATTTTATTTTAGCTATTGATTAACTTAAAGTAAAATATCTTGACATTTATTAAATATTACTATACAATAACTATGTGTATTTTATACACTATGGCAATAAAATTACCTTGTAATAGGTGTATTGGACCCGAGGGCAGTACTCGGCGCCTCCACCATGTTTTTAATTTACATGGGGGCGAATAAGAATCGACATGCATAGTAAAGATGGTAACTTTGCTCGGTTAGATACCACCGCTAAGAGTTCATAGTTTAAACGCAAACGATAATTTTGCTGCTGAAGGTGATGTTGCGGTAGCTGCTTAATTTAAGCACTATAACTTCATTACTATAAGCACGGCTTAGGGAACGCCGGGTAACAGAAGTTCCCCCCAGAATTCACGTGTTTAAAACTTATATGGATAAGATAGGTTACAAAAAATTACTCAATTCTGCCAAGTTTCAAGTTATCAAAAAGGCTTTAGATGTTATATCAGGTAATAGCTTCACTCCTAACTTAGAAATATTATTTTTCACGTATTTTAATGATGTTGTCATATCAGATTACTTAAGAAAGTCATATCCTACTCAAATGCTTATTATATTACAGCATCAATTTTATGGTTTGGAAGTTTTTGAGGATAAATTTAGTGTTAGTTTAAGTTTTCATGGAAAACAAGAGCAAATCACCGTGCCGTTTTTTGCTATTAGTGAATTTCATGATAAAATTTCAGGGGATGTTTTAATATTTGACAAAATCAATGTCGATTTTGACAAAGAATATAAAAGTGAAAAATGTACTGAAAACTCATCAAATGGTAGTATTATATCCATAGACCAACTGCATGATAGGTAATTATTTGTGGGATGTTTGAAAATATAATATGTAAATAAAAAATAAGCTGGTAGGATTGTTTGACTTACTGCCAAAGTTTTAAATATATTTCTATACAGTCACTTTCCCGGCACATTTTTTAACTTAGGATAAAAATATTTTGAATTTGAAAAGGGGGATTGATTTAAAACTCCTAAATACTTATCTTTTATATAATTTTCATGTAATAGATACGCATGCATCCAATCATATACTTACTCAACATGTTACTTGATCTTTATAGCTTCATTCTAATATGTTGGATTATTCTGGATTGGCTAATCAAGCTTAATGTGGTAAACATGTATAACGAAGTTGTAAGCAACATAATGCACACTTTGAACCGGCTCACCTATCCACCGCTAAAAGTTATCAGAAGGTATATACGACCACTCAACGGGTTGGATTTATCTATAATGATATTGCTAATAGCAATTCACTTTGTAAAATATACAATGACTTACTACTTTAAGTAGATGCTAAAAAAATATCTAAAAGCAGCAATATACCTATCACTTTTAATATATATATATATATCAGTTTTTAGCTATAGCTATAAAGATATATCCTTAAATACAGTCACAGATAAAGAAGTGACGAATTTAGGTGGAATAGTAGGTTCATATTTAGCTGATATATTAGTTCAATTTCTTGGATTAACTAGTATTACAGTAGCCACTACTATAATTTGTTTTTTGATCTTCAGACCATCAAAAAGGCTACTGAAAGTTCTCTACTCAGTATTAATCAACTTAGGAATATGCGCTATGTTACCACAACTTTCACTAGGTATCACTGCAAGGTATATGCACAGTGGAATAATAGGAAATATACTAATTAATAACTGCCCTTTTTACATATTCATAATAGCAACGTCAACAGGTATTGTAGGGCTAATTGGTTGGAAGAGGACAATTTACTTGCTATTCCTCTTATATAAAAAAGTAGCTTCTCTTTTAGCAAAGGTTCTGTTTTTTAGGTTATATAAAGCCGCTGAGTATCCGACTCCACCATTAGTAGTGGAAGAAAAACACAGAGCTCAAATTACTACTAGACAGCAACCAAAAGAAAGGCAGAAAAAAGTTATTGGAGAGATCTTTGAATCTTCCAGCGAGTTTAAGTTTCCAAGCATTCACTTACTTTCTAAAGCAGAGGAATCTTTGCAGAGAAAGCGGCTGAATGAAATGGAGAGTAATAAGAATTTATCTCTGCTGGAGCAGGTCCTTAGTGATTTCGGTGTGCAAGGAAAAGTTATTAGTGTATGTTATGGACCAGTTGTAACTTTATACAAACTTGAACCACAAGCTGGCACAAAGTCTGCAAGAGTAATTGGCCTTGCAGACGATATTGCACGTTCAATGAGTGCATTATCTGCACGTATTTCAATAATTCGTGGACAAAACGCTATGGGAATAGAATTACCAAACAAGGAACGAGAAATCGTCATGCTGCGTGACTTACTTGAATCATTAGAATATCAAAATGCAAATTTAAACCTTCCAATTGCGCTTGGTAAAGAAATAAGTGGAAAACCAGTTATTGCTGATCTGGCTAAAATGCCTCACTTGCTTGTTGCTGGAACCACAGGATCTGGTAAATCAGTTGCAATTAACACTATGATTCTTTCACTCATTTATCGATTAAGTCCTGACGCGTGTAAGATGATAATGATCGACCCAAAGATGCTTGAGCTTTCAATATATGATGCAATACCACACCTAATAACACCAGTAGTAACAGAGCCAAAAAAGGCTGTTATTGCTCTTAAGTGGATAGTAAAAGAAATGGAAAATCGCTATCGCATGATGTCTTATTTGAATGTACGCAATGTAATAAACTATAACCAAAAAATCACGGAAGCGATAAATAGCGGGATAGAACTGGAGCGTGTTGTACAGGTTGGGTTTAACTCAACAACAGGTAAACCCTTATTTGAAAAGATGCCAATCAAAATGGAGACATTTTCATATATTGTAGTAATTGTAGATGAAATGGCAGACTTGATGCTTGTTGCTGGTAAGGAAATAGAGTGTTCTATTCAACGTTTAGCTCAGATGGCTCGTGCTGCAGGAATACACATTATAATGGCAACACAACGTCCATCTGTAGATGTGATAACAGGCGTAATAAAAGCAAATTTTCCAACAAGAATCAGTTTTGCTGTCACTTCTAAAATAGATAGCAGAACAATACTTGGTGAACAAGGGGCTGAACAGTTGCTCGGTATGGGTGATATGCTTTATATGGCTTCTGGCGGTAAGATTATTCGAGTTCATGGCCCATTTGTGAGTGATGAAGAAGTGCAAAATATAGTTGATCATTTGAAAATGCAAGGTGAACCAAACTACATGGAAGAAATCACCAAAGAAGATGAAAATTCCTCTGCGGAACTAAAAGGTGAAACAGAGGGTGAAGAGAATGATCTATACAAGCAAGCAGTGGCTATTATTCAAAGGGATCAAAAAGTTTCAACTAGTTACATTCAACGACAGCTTAGAATAGGCTACAACAGAGCTGCAAATATTGTTGAAAGAACGGAAAAAGAAGGTATTATTAGCGCTCCAAATTACTTAGGAAAGAGAGAGATATTGGTAGAATGATTACCAATATCTCTGCACTATGATATATTTATGAGTATCCAATGCAGTATTCAATCAGTGAATTTAAATAGGTAGATGAACTTACCTACAAAAATATTTTTCACCTCATTTATTTTTGGGTTTATTCTTTCTCCTTATTTTATAAAGTTTCTAAAAAAAATTAGCAAAAATGGACAACCCATCAGGTTATGCAGTCCAGAAAATCATTTAATTACAAAAAGAAATACCCCTACCATGGGTGGGGTAGTAATACTGACTTCTTCTTTATTACCAATTTTATTTTGGGTTCAGTCAACACCAGAGATTCTATTGCTAGTATCTATAACTCTATCCTTCGCTCTAATTGGGTTCATTGATGATTATTTAAAGTTAAAAGCGAATAGCTATCGAGGGCTAAGCGCAAAAACTAAAATACTCATCCAATTTATTGTTGCCCTGGTTGGTATGTCTGTATTTAAGTTATACTTTACTGAAGATTTTACAAAAACTTTCCTATTTAAAGGAATAATGATCGACTTTAGCTACCTATATGCTCCATTTGCTGCATTTATAGTGGTCGGCTCTTCTAACGCTGTGAATCTTACAGATGGCCTAGATGGCCTTGCAGCAACTCAAATCATCGCTTCTTTTGTTTCTTTGGGATTAGTTGCATACATGACTCGAGCAGATATAAGTGTTATCCTATTCTGCATCACGTTTATAGGAGCGACTTTAAGTTTCTTGTGGTTTAACACACATCCAGCAAAGATATTTATGGGTGACATTGGCAGTTTATCAATTGGTGCAGCTCTAGGATTAACCAGTGTTCTAATTAAAAGAGAAGTGCTTTTTGCTGTTATTGGGGTAATCTTTGTGATAGAGACTTTATCTGTTGTTATTCAGGTATTGTACTTCAAATATACAAGATTTAAGCATGGAAAAGGAAAAAGGATTTTTCTTATGACACCAATACACCACCATTTTGAAAAGAAGGGATGGTCAGAAAACGAAATAGTTATAAAATTTTTGATAATTACTATTGTCTGTTCAGTTTTTACTGTTGCTTTCTTGTTGTAGAAACTTATGGCATATCCAGATTTTACATTAGAAAATAAATTATCAGGAGTGATAGCAGGAGTAGACGAAGTTGGAAGGGGTCCACTAGCTGGTCCAGTAATGTCTGCGGCTGTAGTGTTTACTAATAGAAATATAATCATTGAAGGAATTAACGACTCGAAAAAATTGACTGCTAAAAATAGGCAAGTTCTATATGAAAAAATAATATCCGTTGCAAAATTTGGTATAGGAATGGCAAGCGTAGCAGAAATAAATTCATATAACATTTTGCAAGCAACGAAACTTTCAATGGAACGTGCGTTGGTAAACTTAGGTATAGAGTTAGATTATGTGCTAGTTGATGGTAATCAGCCACCTAAAGTAAAATGGCAAGTAAAGTCCATAGTAAAAGGCGATAGTTTAAGCGTATCAGTTGCAGCAGCTTCAATCGTTGCAAAAGTTGCAAGAGATCAACTAATGCAAGAATTGCATAATCAATATCCAGAATATAACTGGTATAAGAATAAAGGATATGGAACAAAAGGGCACATAGATGCCATAAACCTCTATGGTGTTACAGAACATCATAGAAAAAGCTTTGCACCCATTTTAAACTCCACTAAACGGGCACTACTTTAACGCGATTACTTATATTCATAACCATTAACAATAAATTTGAATGGTATTATACCAGCTAGAGTTGCTTTTATATTTGACAAAGTAAAGCTAATCTCAATAGTCTGATCCTTCATTTCCTTATTTTGCTCAGTTGTAGAAATTACAGTAGCATTTCCAACAAATGTGACTAGATCCTTGATTGATCGGTCAATGGACAATTTTACTACATTTATGTTGGAAATTTTTCTTTTAGATGAAGGCAAATCACCAACCTCATCGTTCATTTTCTCCTGAAAACCTTGATAGATTTTATGTGTAGAGTTATTTTTTATGAAATTTTTCTGGTACCCTGGTTCGACAACTTTATTAGATTCATGCATTTCAACATATTTGCTCATTAAGTACCTTGCTGCAGAAGTGTATTCATCTTCATCTTTTTTAAAACTAAGCTTACGTATTACAGAAAACTCATCCTCTGTGTGACTTACATACTTCACGAAGTTTAAATCTTTTTTAATAGGAAACAATAAGTATATATTTAATAGTAACAGGCACAGGCACACTAGGAGACATGATACTATCAATGCCATCCAAGACCTTTCTGCTACACAAAACAGATATCTATAACAGTACCATTCAATTGCTTTATTGAAATAACTCTTGTTTTTTACTGATTCAAGCAGCTTGTCTTCCATAATATAAGGCCCTAGAATTATTATAACAATAATAAATCCTAAAAATTTTAAAATATATTTAAATTTTCTAAAACAGGGTGAATGATTATATCACCTTGTTCCGCAGTAGGATAGAATTTGTCGATTTTACTCATATCCATATTTATCATTTTTACACTGAAATTTTTAGGATTATGAGTGTTACTTTCTACACTTTTGTGATAATTATAATGATGTAATTTATCTTGGTCATTAAAATAACTAAATTCATCAACGTTAGTTCTCACCTTTCTACTTCTACCACCTTTAATTAGCCCAAACAAATCGATTGCATGATTTGAGACTCGGGCTAAACAGCTTATTCCACAGTAAAAAACTTAGGTGCGTGAACGACATATTCCTTAAGTTTAGACCATAAGTCTTTTTCACGTTACTAAAATCCGCAAACTTATATTCATCCTAAAACGCTAGAATATTGTGGATCATATTTTTTATATTCAAAAAGACTCATTACCTAAAATATTACAAAACGTTAATTTATAATCACCGTCATTTAATTTAACGACTTTAAGGTAATGAAAATCTCTAGGAATTTTTATACCTCCTCTTTCGTAATATGATTGCTGTACAACTAACTCACCATTAAACGTGTGATAGCCAATTTTTGGGCAAAGTAGCTATATTGATTGCATTGTTTAGCTCAAAATTTGCTTCATAAATACCATTCAATAACTCTTTCCCTTTCTTAAGGTTGCATTCTGGCCTGGAGCTGTATTTTTAGTTAAGTTTAGTTCTTTCTGCATGCTCAATATGCTTTTGTTAAAACTTCTATCGATTACCACACAGTTAATTTACTATCAGTCAAACCACGTACTTCAAATGTCAAGCTAACAGAATTTTAGCACAAATTGATGTTGAAAGCATTATACTTTGTAAACTGATGCTACGATATTAACTGCGTTAGCTAAAACATGCTTTTTATCTAGGTGAAATTGCCCAGCAGCAGAAAAAAGTTCATCTATTTTTCTCCATTGGCTAAGTAGGATTTCAATATTATTAGCCTTTCTCTTTATGCTTTCTAAAATGAAGGCCTGAATTATATATGATGCTAGTTCCAGTTCAACTTCGCTATTAATTACTTTATTAATCATATCAGGATTCTTTAAGTTATGAAGGAATTTATAAAAGCACTTGTATGAGTCATAGGTATCACTACTTATTGCGTTTATTATCATTCCTGGCATTCCAGGAAATAAAGTAATGACTTCATCAAATGTGCTATCGTCCAATTCACACTGAGATGAAACAACTTGCTTCGTTTCATCATAAGTTAATGATAGTAAATTTAGCTGAAAGCACCTGCATTGAATAGTGGTTTGTATATTGTACGGCCTATGGCTAATTATAAATATCTTGGAGTTTTTTGGCGGTTCTTCTAATACTTTTAATATTGCATTTCTAGCGTTATTCGTCATTGCTTCTAAGCTATCTATTATAGCTATCTTGTATTCTGATTGAATAGGACTTAAGTGCAGAAAGTTTTTCATCTCTCTCACTCTTTCTACTCCAATGGTATCACCTTCAACAATGTGTAAGTCCAATGCTACTTCATCACAGTTTTTTACAAGAAGCCAATTGGAAAAGAATTTTGTAAGGGTTGCTTTTCCTATACCTTTTTTACCGCAGATTAACCAAGATTGAACAGACAAGTTGTCCATTAGTTTTCTTTTTGCTTGATCATGACCTATTAATTTTTTCATTCTTTTTCCTATAAATCTCAGTCAAAAGCATATTATTTACCACTTGCAATGAAATTATACCTTCTCTTAAAAACTTAATCCTATTCCCAGTTAAGTCAGTAATAGTAGATTCTATACCAGAAACTAGTTCATCACCTTCAATCACTGCAGATAAATGTTGCTTAATAGATTGAGGTATATCGCTTGCCTTGCACACACTTTTTTCTCCCGAAACATTTATACTAGTTGCAACTATTGGAATTTTCAACCTATTTAATATTGAAATTGCAATAGGATGATCAGGTATTCTTATGCCTATACTACCTTTAAAAAATCTATTTGGTAACATATTGTTATTTTTAAGCGGTAAAATATAGGTAATTGGTCCGGGAGAAAAGTGATTTATTAAGTCAATATATTTTTCCTCTAGCCTTGCTATTTTTACCAGACTGCAAACATCACTAACAAATATAGACAGTGGCTTATCTTGAGAACGTTTCTTTACCTGATATATTTTCTCGATAGCTCCATCATCTAGTGCATTACAAGCAAGAGCATACACTGTCTCTGTTGGAAAACACACTAGCAAATTGTTCTGTATTGCATTTATTATTTCAGATACCATATAGCTAAACGTAGTAATCAGATAGGCCTTTTCATAAGCAGTTGAATAGCTACTATATTGAACTTTACCAGCACTTTCTAGTTGTTGTGAATATTATAAGTTTACCGCAGATTTGCTAGATCCCAAATTCTTCATTGATTTTATCAACTATTTCTTGTGATGGATCTTCTCCCCATCCTGAATATAAGACCTCTCCATAGTCTGCAACATCCATAGAACCAGTTCTACTTTTTGCAAGAAACATTTCTCTCTTATCTTTATCAACTAATACATAGTGCCATGCTGATCTTCCGCGGTCTTTACCACGGACTAAATATATGAGATCTGACCTACTTCTTCTTGTTGCATCAGCAAAAGATCTTTCATTGACAGTTCTGCTTTTGCCTTTTATGCTACCACTCTCAGAAAAAGCTTCTTTCGGTTCAGTTTTTTTGCTTGCTAACTGAGAAATTTTTCCTCTCTCTTCTAGTGCACGTGCTTTGGTGTTTTGAGATGAATATTTACTAGAAAAACTTCCTCCTATACTGCTAGAGGTTCTGTTTGCAAAACGCTTAATAAACAAATTATCGTCGTTGTTTTCTACCATAAAAATCTCCAAATTTTAGATTGTGGAATCCAAATTTTTACTACACCCTATCATACATTAATTAAATTAATACGAATGAGAGATAACATAATAATTATTACAGGAATCACAGCTTCAGGTAAATCAGAATTATGTGATAACCTGATAAAAAAGTATGGAAATATCAGTATAGTAAACTGTGATTCAAAGCAGGTGTACAAAGAAATTCCCATAATTACTGCTCAGCCACCAAAGCAAGAAGAATTTTATAGACTATATGGTTGTGTTCCAGCAAAAGAAAATTATTCTGTGGGTTTATGGTTAGAAGACCTAAAAGGGGAAGTTGATCACGCATTAGAAAATGCACGAATGCCTATCATCACTGGAGGAAGTGGGCTTTATATCAGCAGTTTAATCAATAGCTTATCGCCAATACCAAAAGTAAGCGAGGAAATAAGAAAAAATGTAAGTGAACTCAGGAAAAATCTAAGTAAAGAGGAGTTCTACAAATTAGTACTAAGCAAAGACTCAAAAATTCAAGGTAAAATATCCACAAATGACTTACATCGCCTTTCAAGGGCACTTGAAGTTATTACTGCAACTGGCAAGTCAATTTTCGTATGGCAAGAAAGTAGGCAGCTCCCTTTATTCGATAATTTTAAGATATATACGATTTTGCCTAAACGTGAGGATGTATACCGAAAAATAAATTCCCGTTTTGTTACAATGATTGAAAGTGGGGCAGTTGACGAAGTAAAAAAACTACTTAACATGAACCTAGCTCCACACTTGCCAGCTATGAGAGCGCACGGAGTGCCAGAAATCATAAAGTACTTGAAAGGTAAGATTACTTTAAGTGAGGCAATACAAATCGCTCAAACAAACACAAGGCATTACGCAAAACGTCAGTACACCTGGTTTAAAAATCAATTCCCAAATTCTGAAGTAATTGACTGTGCAAACAAGTTGATAGAGTTTGAGATATTTTGATTATTATCAAGGTAAAGTCTCACATTCATTGTTAAAAGGATCTACATCTGGGTTTTTTACACAACTGTTCACTTCTAGCGGATTGCCTAACCCGTGCTCTATTTTGTTTTTAAAGAATCCAAGCTTTTCACACAATTTCTGGAAACATTCTTTCGTGATATCAAACAAGCTTTTATTATCTATATTATAATCCTTCAGTCTCTTAGGGCAGTGGGAGATAATTTACCATCTTTGTTATGTCACACTGTCTTTCCCATCTTGAGATTCAAGTGTAAATCCTACTGAGGACGATATATTATATGTTGTCCTATTTTTTTCCCTGGCACTTCTATAGGTATTGTTGAAGCGTTACATTTAACTCTTACAGAATTTGAATTTTTTCACGATCAATCAGTACTCTTCTATTAACATTACTACTATTAACATCCATATGTAATCCATACTTATTAGAGAGTTCACAAATAAATGGCGCACATATAAATTCATACCCTGCTTGATTATAATTAGTGATTAGTTCCTCCGGAATATGATCGCTTGGCGCTTTTGCTCCAACATCTTTAAACATTTTTTTTAAAATTTCCTTTACAAACGTACGGTAATTCTTATTTTTATCTTCTTTTGGCAATAGGTTAGTATATTTTATACCTATATTGTAAAAACTTTCAAAATATTGATCAGTTTTTTTATGGTCAGGAACTTTTTTATCTTCACGGTGGTCATTCCAAACTTTACCAAATTTACATTGCTTAGCTCCGTTTATTAATGTAGCAATTAAAGTTCCGTCTATACTTTTGCCATTAATAGCAAATCTCATTTTTCGAAAATCGGCATACATAATTGCACCAGAATTTGCTCCTTTATTACCTTTTGGAACTCTTAACTTATTGAAATCAAGTTTTTCTGCCTGAGCTTTTAGAGTAACTACTGGATTTTCCTTTTCATCTGGCGTAGGGTTGTTTATTATTAATATCTTAATATATACTAATAATAGTACAATAATATATAAAAATTATTAGTAATTTAATAGATCTATCTAGTATAGACTTTATGACAGAAAACAATGCATAGCTTGACTACAGGGTGACAGGACTTTAAGAAGATTAATAAACAGTTTTACACAGTATGAATCTCAACGAGCAACCAGATGTGCTGACTTTTCTAAACAGCAATCTGAAAGGTATATCTAAATTCCATTTTGGAATACTATCTAAACTTTGTGGTGGGAACAAAGTGATGGACCTACTGTTTTATAGACCACTCAGTTATGTAGATAGAAGTAAGTCACTACTTGATGCTCGAGTTGGGGAACTTACAACTTTTATCGCGAAAATCTATGAGCATCAGCCTCCTACTTTTAGAGGTAGACCATATAAGATAGTCGTTGAAAGTAAAAGTCAGTATATATTTATAGTTTTTTTTAATTACTCAATTAAGTATTTATATAAATTATTTCCAATTGGAGCCAATGTAATCATCAGCGGTAAACTCGAAAAATTTGCTGAGCATTGGCAAGTTACCCACCCAGATTACGTGTTGCTTGACACCAATCAGTTTGAAGAAATAGCTCGCGTAGAACCAGTTTATCAATTATGTCGTGGTATTACTAACAAGAGCATTAGGAACATAATAAACTCCAATCTAAAAGAATTGCCTGACTTACCAGAATGGATAGGTGATACATTAATTAAACAAAACAAATGGCTAAGTTGGAAGGAAAGCATCATAAAGCTGCATAGACCGAACTCATTGGCAGAAGCGGAAATTTGCAGGAGAAGGCTTGCTTATGATGAATTGTTTGCATACCAGATGGCGCTGAAGCTTGCAAGAGAAAATCATGTAAGAAAAAGGGGACGAGAATTTACAATATCCAACAAGTATAAAGAACAAGTTTTAAATGAATTGTCATTTCAATTAACAAATGATCAAATTCGTGCAATAGATGAAATTTCAGAGAGGCAAAAATCCAAATGCCGCATGGTAAGTTTACTGCAAGGTGATGTTGGTAGTGGCAAAACTGTAGTTGCACTTTTTGCGATGCTAAATGTGATAGAAAATAACATGCAAGCAGCTTTGATGGCACCAACTACTATCTTGGCGGAGCAACACTATAACTGGATCGAGGAGGCATTGTCTTATACCGATATAAAAATTGCTTTGCTTACTGGTAAAACCACACGTAAGGAAAGAAAGATTATTACAAACGAACTTGCAAGTGGTATTTTAAAAATAATAATCGGTACTCATGCACTATTTCAGGCTAATGTTACATTTAAAAATTTAGGGCTTGCAGTTATAGACGAACAACAGCGATTTGGAGTGATACAGAGAAACTGCTTGGTGGGTAAAGGAGAAAATGCTGATATACTTTTTGTTACGGCAACTCCAATCCCAAGAACTTTGCAACAAGCTATATATGGTGATGTTGAATGTTCAATTCTGAGAGAAAAACCAAAATCCAGGCTACCAATAAAAACTGTAGCTATGAACATTAAAAAATTAGTAGAAGTTATTGAAAAACTAAAAAGTGCTATAAACAGAGGCGAAAAAGCGTATTGGATTTGTCCATGTATAGGAGGAAATGAAGGGCTAAATATTGCTGCAGCGGAAATGCGCTTTCAGGAATTACAAAAGACATTTTTTAATAAAGTTGGGATAATACATGGAAAATTAACTCAAGTTCAAAAAGATCAAGTTATGTTTTCCTTCAAAAGGAATGAGTTTCCTCTTCTCGTTGCAACTACTGTAATAGAGGTTGGTATAGACGTACCAGACGCAACCATTATGATTATAGAAAATGCAGAGCAATTTGGACTATCGCAATTACATCAGTTAAGAGGCAGAGTAGGGCGAGGAAATAAGCCGTCTTTTTGTGTATTATTATATAATAACATAAGTAAAAGCTCATTTTCAAAATTAAAAATCATGTGCGAGTCACAGGATGGATTTTACATTGCTGAAAAGGACATGATGCTAAGAGGCAGTGGAGATATACTAGGCCTAAAACAATCAGGATGCATGGAATTTAAGTTTGCTGATTTATACAAGGACAGAGAACTGCTCAACCTTGCATACAATAATACAAAAAGTGCAATTGCTGAGAATAAGTCTTTTGAATTACTGCTTGATATATTTGAATATAGAAGTAGATTACATTTTTCAAAGTTTCAGTGAAAGGGTGTAGTGTTGTTGATAGCATAAAGGACTATTATTTATATCGAAGATTTTTTTGTGTTCGATCAAGAACAGATTCACACCATTTTCATTGTTCAAAGTCTTACGTATAATTATTCCTTCAAATTCTTCCATCTTTCTGCCTGAATTAATAGGGCTTTTATAAAACCTGCCTTGTCCTCTGTGTATGCCTCTCTATTTTCAACGAAGGTTTTACTTAATTTGTACTTTAGTTCAGAGTATTCTTTTGCTTTTCTACAATTTTCTCTTAAGTAATCATGTAATAACAGATAGCCTTTATGATGTTTACTGTTCTAAGCAACGATATGAATTTAGATAAAATTCTACTTTTTTCTTCCTTAAACTGAATAAGCCAGTATTTACATACTCTCGAATTTGTATCATGCTAATATCCCAAAAAAAATCAAATCTATGTATCTTAGAAATTGTTCACAAATTAGTGAACTAAGGAAAGCACCTCTTTATCATAACCCTAGCTATAGCCAGGTATATTAAATTTTCATTAGATATTATAAGTAAATTATATTCCTTTGATAATCTTCTATTCTCTTTTAACCTACTACGTAATAGTTTGCTGAATTTAATTGGATCAGTTGTGAGTCGATCATTTATCACCTTTGTAATTCTTGATCTTGTTATTTTTGGAAGATTTAGAAAATCTATTTCAGTAAAGTTTTTTGAGTAGATAATGTTATATTTTAGTTCATATCCTCGCTCTTTCAGATAGCACTGTGCTCTAATTTATATCCTCTTCTTATAATAACATCGGCTAATGTAATCTCCCTCTATTTTACATTCGATTCCTTCTGTGATTAACCTTTTTGCCAACTCTTGAACAGCTTCCTTAGTAAATTCAGCTAGTCTAGTAAGGTGATGTGAGATTTTTGGGTTGAGTGCTATGTAAATTCTGAATCTGCCATAAGTTTTACTGAAGTCTAATACTGTAACAACAGTACAACATTTTTCTGAATTTTTCAATGAAAAAAGTGTTTACATAAAGCTGTCTGAGTCAGGTAATGACACAAGGAAAGTGTTATATATGTACATTTGTAGTAGGTTTAATAACGTACACTAATCTCTCTCTTTATCTTATACAAATTAATCAGGTAAAGTGAATACAATGCCCACACTACTAAAAAAAATGTGGTACAAAATATAAACATTGCAATTAATGGCAACAGTAGAGAACCTTCTATTGCTATTCCACCTTTTCTGAGAATACTTGCTGGCTGGTGGAGAGTAGCCCACAGATTCACAGAGAATTTTACTATAGGGATATTTATAGCACTAAAGATGGCAAATACTGCTGCTGATTTTTTGGCTCTTTCTTCATTGTCAAAAGCATTCCACAATGAAAGGTATCCAACGTATAGAAAAAATAAAATCAACATTGAAGTGAGCCTTGCATCCCATACCCACCAAGTACCCCAGGTTCCTTTTCCCCAGATGCTGCCTGTGATTAAACATATTGCAGAGAAGACCACCCCTACAGGAGCAGCAGCGTGTGCCAAAACGCTGGCAATGCTATTACTCCACACTAAGGAAATGAAACTGAGTAGTGCAATTAATCCATATGTTCCGAGAGAAAACCATGCAGAAGGCACATGAAGATACATAATGCGTACAATTTCTCCTTGTTTATAATCCTCTGGAGAGAAGAATAAGGCTAAAAACATTCCGGCTAAAAAACATGCAAAACAAATAACCCCAAGCCAAGGCAAAGCTTTCTTAGCAAAGTAAAAGAAATTTTTGGGCTTTAATAAAAACATTTACTTCAAGAATAGTTGTGTTAAGAATTTATCAGTTAGCTTGAGCTTTATCAACAGGATAGTGTCTATGTTTATGTGGGCCAGCAAATTAGCACAATCAACTTTCACGCAATCCCGTTAAAAATTGTATTTTAACATGAGATTAGCTACTTTTACGTTACAACTTAGTGTCCGATCTGGATTACGATGTCATACGCTGAAATGATACTATTTTGGGTTACTCCTAAATTACTTCAGCTACAAATATTTAAGAAACTTACTAAGCAAAAGAAAGGCAAGAAAACTGTTAGCTAGTTATTCACTATCTATTTTTTAAATTGACGTTTTTTTACTGTATTGAATGCTTTAATAAGCGTATTTCAACTTATATTAAGTAAAAACCTTGAAAAGTTATAAAGACATGCGGTGCATATAGTGCAAAAAATTAAATATGAAGCACCAAGTACATTGAGTTTTTTTATCATTTAATTTGCATAGACTAAAGATAAATAAATAGCTTCAATGTTACAATAAGGGAACTGGCAAAGTTTGTCAAGCAGTTTTTAGTTTGACTCTCTGTTTTTATATGTTTGTGTAATTTTAGTAGTAGGTTGCTTAGGTCTATACTATTATTTAACATGATGCTGTAAAAATATGACTCTTAAAAAGCTCAATCTACACTTAGTATCCGACTCAAGCGGTGAAACTGTCATATCAGTTGCAAAATCAGCTCTGAAACACTTTCGTTCTATAGAAACAGTCGAATATGTTTGGTCTTTTGTGAAAGAAGAAGAACAAATTGATAAAATTTTGGAGGAAATTAATAAGAAAAGTAATGAGCATAACTTTGTTATATGTACTATTACTAATGATAAGCTAAGAAAATATCTAAAAGATAACTGTGTAAAATTGAAAATTCCCTATAGAGCGATATTATCACATATTATGAGGGAAATTTCATCCTATCTTGAGATTGAAAAAGACGAAAAGTTCGACTTGCATACTGAGATAAATAATGAATATTTTCAGCGCATCGAGGCGATAAACTACACTATTAATCATGATGATGGACAAAATATTCAAGATATTGATAAATCAGACATAATCTTGATTGGAGTTTCACGCACATCAAAATCTCCTACTAGTATGTATTTAGCTTATCGTGGCTATAAGGTTGCAAATATTCCTTTTGTTGGTGAGATACCCTTTTACTTTGACTTAGCAAAATTAAAAGACAAACTAACAATAGGGTTAACAATAGATGTAAATAGGCTAGTCGAAATACGGAAAAATAGGCTTACTTCAATTAATAACGAAGATAATAGTATATATGCTGATCCTAAGAAAGTAGAGAAGGAAATTAAAAAAGCAGAGGAGCTCTTTAAACAAAATAATTGGCCAATTATTGATGTAACACAAAAGTCAATCGAGGAAGTATCAGCAACAATTATACAATATTTTAATAGGATGTAGGTAATTTATCAATTGACTAACTTTTTATAGATGACTATAATATTAGTTATTTAGTGCTGAAATGGATATGAAAGTCAAAGGGTCATTAAAATCCCACCGCAACAGAGATAAAAATTGTAAAGTTGTAAAAAGGGGCGGTAGGATTTATATTATAAATGAAATAAAGCCAAGGTGCAAAACACGCCAGGGCTCTTAAGGTTGGTTGTCTTGAGGCAAGGGGAAAGTACAATACTACATATGGGTGTTAGTGTGCTTTCTAGTGTAAGTGCTTGGTTTGGAAAGGTATTATAAAAGAGTCCTGAAGGAGGTTTAGTTTTTTGTTCACCTTTTTCGTGTTATGTGTTTCTCAATTTCTTATGTGTAGAAGTATGCCTCAAAAAAAGAAAAGGTTACTGTATTTAAGTGTAGCTTTACTCATTTCTTCTCTTGCACTATATTTTAGTATCAGTACAATCACAGGTAGACATGGCTTATTGGTATTAATAAATTAAAAAAAAGAGGTAGGGTACAATAAATTTTTGTTAAAGAATATCTCTTTTTTAAGAAAGAGATGTTGAGTAACGAAGTATTTGGCTTATATGAAAAAGGCTTAGATTTGCTTGATAAATAAGCAAAAGGTGCTTTGGATTATGTAAATCCTAATGAATTCATGGTTGTTCTTGATATAGAATAGTAACATCTTTAAAAAAAGAGAAAAAATTGCTATAATCCAAGAGAAGGCGTTGTAAGTAAAATGAATATAAGAAGTATCTTATTAGCTTTTTTAGCACAAGCTGTACTCAGTTTACCGTTGTTTGCAGCTGATCCTATTTTGCTCAACTGTATTGAAACTCCGGGAGTATATGATCTTGATGCGAGGCCAAAAATTTTTAACTCTTCAAATAATTTAAGAAGAAAGCCTGGTTCCCTAAGTAGTGCAACAGGGGAATTGATAAATATAGTAGGTAGGATTACTGATATAAACTGTTTGCCAATACAAAATGCTGTAGTTTCTATATGGCACGCGAATTCATGTGGCGTGAACCATTATGATGAGAATATGGAAGGTAATCAACTTGATCCAAATTTTGCTGGATCAGGCAGGTTTATAGTGAATAACCTTGGGTATTATAATTTTATTACAGTAGCACCTGGTAAAATTGGTGATAGGGCTCCACACATCAACTTTTTGGTTCAACATCCAGATTTTCCAGAATTCGCAACACAAATGTTTTTTGCTGACCATAATTGCGACAACTGTGCTGATTCTGTTCTTGAAAGTTTTATCGACAGTGGGCTTGCAAGCCTTCTGATAGCACCATTTGGTTATAACAACCGGGCCATTAAAACCTATACGTTTAACATTACCTTGAGCGGATATAATAAGTTTTCTGGTAAGAAATAAAACTTGTATTTTTCGGCCGTTCTGGTAAATATTACCCTGATTAAGTATGGAGCTATGAATGATGAAAATAACAATTTCTAAAGTTTTACCTGATTTTGAAACACTAGTGGTAGGTTTATTTGAAGATGGTGAGCTCGTAAGTAATGGCAAGGTTCTGCAAGACAAGCAGATTATAAATAGCATCAAGAAATTTAGTCACTTCAATGGAGGCTTTGGTGAATTTTTTTCTGTTACTTTATCAGATGGTAAGAATGTTATAATTGTTGGGCTTGGTAAGAGAGATGAATGGAATGAAAATAAGGAATTAAGTGTTGGCGGTAAAATATATTGTGAGCTAGGCAGATTAAAGATTAAACAAGCAACGGTTTCAATTGAAGGCAGTGCAGAAAATATTGCATATGGTGCATTCCTACGTAGTTTTAAGTTTGATAAGTATAAAACTAAGAAGGATGAAGAAATTACAGAAGTAGAGGAGATTATGGTACTAGCAAAAGATGAGCAGTTAAACGATGCTGAAAAATCGTTTGAGCATTTAAGACAAGAAGGTGAAGGCATATTTCTTGCGCGTACTTTCATCACTGAACCACCTAACGTTTTGTACCCAGAGTCCTATGCTGACTGTATAAAAAGCGAACTTACTAAATTTGGTCTTGAAATTGAAGTGCTTGATAAAAAGCAGATGGAAAAGAAGAAAATGGGAGCTTTGCTTGGAGTAGCACAAGGAAGTAGTAAAGAGCCTAAGTTGGTAGTAATAAGATGGAATGGAGCTTCTAAAGAACAAAAACCGATAGCTTTTGTGGGTAAAGGTATAACATTTGATACTGGTGGAGTATCGCTTAAACCTTCACGTGGTATGGAGTCAATGAAGTATGACATGGCGGGCTCTGCTGCTGTGGTTGGAGTGATGCGCACTCTAGCTGGGCGAAAAGCGAGGATAAATGCAGTCGGTGTGGTTGCACTTGCAGAAAATGCAATAGATGGTAATGCTCAAAGGCCGAGCGATGTAGTAACTTCAATGTCTGGACAGACAATAGAAGTGTTAAACACTGATGCAGAAGGAAGGCTCGTACTTGCAGACGCTTTATGGTATACGCAGGACAGATTTGCGCCTGAATTTATGATTGATCTTGCAACTTTAACTGGTGCTATAGTAGTTGCACTTGGGAATAATGAATATGCTGGTCTTTTTTCCAACAATGATGAATTAGCAAATCGTCTCGTTGAGGCAGGAAATGAAGCAAATGAGAAGTTATGGCGTTTTCCTATGAATGAAACTTACGATAAAATTATCGATTCGCCGATTGCTGATGTGCAAAACATAGCTCCTACAGGTTCTGGTGGAGATAGCATAATGGCTGCACAATTTTTACAGCGTTTTGTAAATGATACTTGCTGGGCACATTTAGATATTGCAGGTACAGCTTGGCACGAAAAAGGCACTGATATTTCTCCAAAAGGAGCAGTGGGCTTTGGCGTAAGATTACTCAATAAATTGGTTGAGAAGTACTACGAAACGAGTGATTAAAGATTTTCACACTGAAGTTTTAAAAGTTTTCACTATATTCAGCAAAAAGAGGAAGTTAGAGTTGGTTGTTCATGTAATCTATGGCTGTGTTATATAACTGTATGAACATTTGCTTTTATTAAGGTAATGTACACAATAAATGGTGTCATTTCAGTGATCTTGCTCAAAAGAAGTAGATTGGATGTAACTCCTAATGGATTAGGCAAATAGGTGAAAAGTATGACGAATTAAAAAAAGCCTTGAACAATCAAAGAAACCATCTTAAGTAATTCCCTCTTGGGGTTTTTTAATGTCATCTACCGAAAAGCTAGTAATTTTAACTATAACCTCTATGGAGGCACCAGCCTTAAGTAAATTTTGAGCCACAGCTATTTTGGCCTGTTTTTTCGCCCTCTGCTTTGCCCTTTTTGATGTCCGATTTGGGTGCCTTCGTCTCTGCCGATTTTTTTTGCCTTTTTCAGTAGCATCATCGGGTTTTTGTTCTAAAATAGCAGCTTCTTTCTGTAAATCCATTACCTTTTCTTCACGTGCTACTAGGTCTTTCTCATCCCAATAAAATTTTTCTAATTCATTATATGCTAATTTTATTATTGGTAATTTTTCTGCTATTTTTCTTAAATCTTTATCAGTTGTTTCCTCTGCATGCGTAAAGAAAAAATACTAACGCTCTATTGTAGTCTCTAGTTGTTCTACCTTATCTTTATCTTTTGTAAATTTAGGCAAATTAATAAAGACAAATTAAAAGTCTTTTAAGTAATATCCATTGATTTTTATGTCATGTATATTATGGGTGGAAATATAATCAATCTCTTTAGGAAATAGAATATTATTGGAAATAACAATAAAGAATACTTCCTTAAAATCCAAATAATTACCAGATTGCTTTGAGTAAACTTTAACAGCATAAAGTTGAGTACGTTTTTAAAAGCCTTTGTCTCTAACGAGATGTGTTTCTGCAATGTATCTGTTACCGTGAAAATTCTTACATAGAAAACATCAACGGTACTCTGTTTATCAGAAGCGATCTCATGATTCATAATAAAATGCTAAGGAACTCAACTTCTGTATGGTATTAATACCAGTAAAGCCTAAGACATCATTAAAAAAGTAAATAAGGATATTCTTATTTTTTTCAGTGCCGAAGATTTTTTTGAATGTCAAGTTTAACTTAGGATCTAAAAATTTAGAAAAAGCCATAGTCAAAGCACTTAGAGAATATTAATGATTATACGCTGCTCTACATAAATATTCAACTTTTTTACATTTTGTCTTGTTGCTATGTGTTGCAGAAAAAAATGAAAGCATTTTATCAGTGTCTGGTTAACTCTGACAAAACTGCTAAAATTGCATTAGTTACTGTTATGAGGAGATTATTATTATTTTTACTTTTATATTAAAAATAATAAGTTTTATCTTGATTCTCAAACGAATGCTGTCTTTATACTGGAGTTTAACTTTCTAAACTCCAATATCATTTACTATTAAATTGAATAAGAGTTCTTATTTACTTTTTGTGGACTGATTACATGTATTTAGTATTTAGCGTTAAATCAATCAAATTCCGTTCTTCGTTGTTTGCTTTACAAACGTTCCAATATTCAACTGATTCTTCGTTTTTTTTATAGGATCCGGTATTTTTGCATTAGGATTTTTTTCTAATGCATGCTCAATTAAGAGCCTACAGCAAATTCCATATTAGATTGACTTATTTTTATTGTATAAGCAAACAGGACGATCTAAAGTGGTTCTTCACAACAGTCTTCATTTGGCCATTACTTGCTTCTGCTTTTAGAAAAACTGCCAATAAGTCTGTGGAACCGAACCAAGCACAGGCATATAGATATTTTTTTCTATTTTGTATGTTAACTCCTGCTTCTGTTAAAGCTTTGGCCACATTTAGCAAAAAGAAGAATTTAGAATAGGTGCTAGTGTAACCCATAGCTGTTCAAGCAAACTGCTTGATTTATGACAAAGTTCTGTTTCTATATTGAATTTGTGATCAATATTAAGATTTCTTTCCAGGTACTACGGAGTTTTTTTGCTTCTAGTTCAGGTCGATTGGTCTCCTCTTTTAACTTTTCTCTCATTTTTTCTATTATATTAGTTGCACTTAAATTACAATCATTGTTTACGCTATTTGATACTCTGCACAGAGTATAATAAAAATTTTTATTTGTCATAACTTATCTCACTATTAATACATCCTACAGTATAGTCTCTAAATAGTTTTGCAAGAGGTTAGTTGTTAGGTAACATAATTAAAGTTTTTATCTTATATTCATCATGGTTGGAGCTGTACAAATTAAAAAAACTGGAGGACCAGAAGTATTAGAGTTTATAGATAAGAGTATAGGTGAGCCAAAAGGCGAGGAAGTTTTAATACGTCACACAGCTATAGGCTTAAATCGTTATGACTTGGAGCATAGAAAAGGCGTTCGCAAAATTAAAGGTTTACCATCAGTGCTTGGAGTGGAAGCAGTAGGAGTTATTGAAAAGCTTGGTAAAAAAATAGATGATAGTTTACAGATTGGAGATAGAGTTGGATATTGTACGGCACCACCTGGAGCATATTGTGAAAAACGTGTCATACACCAGAAATATCTGGTAAAAATTCCAGATGAAATACCAGATGAAGTTGTAGCTGCGGTGCTGTTTAAAGGCATGACGGCTCACTATTTGATTAATCAATCTTATAAAATAAAGCCTGGCGCTTTTGTGCTAGTTCACGGGGCTAATGGCGGTTTAGGACAGATAATATGCCAATGGGCAAAGGATAAAAAGGGTGTAGTTATAGGCTCTGTAAGTTCTGACAAAAAAATGGAAGTAGCTTTACAGAATGGCTGTACATATGCAATAAATTATAATGATAAAAACTTTGTTTCTAAAATTATGGAAATTACACAAAACAGAGGAGTAGGTGCAGTGTATGATCCGATAGGCTATTCTACAAGC
This sequence comes from Wolbachia endosymbiont strain TRS of Brugia malayi, assembly GCF_000008385.1. Lineage (NCBI taxonomy): Bacteria > Pseudomonadati > Pseudomonadota > Alphaproteobacteria > Rickettsiales > Anaplasmataceae > Wolbachia > Wolbachia endosymbiont of Brugia malayi. The sequence goes on along the minus strand of NC_006833.1, from coordinate 819,809 downwards.
AGGCTTTCTTTTGAATCTCTGAGTAAATTTGGTATATATGTTTCCTATGGGCAGATATCAGGTATTGCTCCGGTTAGTTTTTCTTTACTTAGTTCACGTTCTTTATTTGCCACAGGAACCTCAATATATCATTACAAGCGTGACAGATTCGCATTAGTTCTCACTGCAATGGAAATCTTTGAGATGGTAAAGAAAAAACTTTTAACTGTAAGGATTAACAAAAAATATAAATTTGATGAAATAATCAAGGCTCATCACGATATGGAAAACAGGAAAGTAAGTGGGTTAAATATTATAAAAGTTTTCTAAGTAAATTAAATTTTATAACTAACACGGACTAGATTTTCTTGTCATGCCATCACAATATCTTTATTATAATCTTTAGCTATAAATATTAAGAAATTTTACTAAATAAAAAAAGGCAAAGGAAAACCTGTAGTGGCCAGTTATTCACCACCCATTTTATAATGTTGACGTTTTTTGATAACACTTAATAAGCGTGATTCATAGTATTAGGTATAGCAACCCTGTTATAGAAAAAGCTCAGAAGAATGCAGCAAAGACACCCTAGAAATTAAGTGCAACATACTAAAAAATACACCCCCTAGGTCTTGACTTTCGATAGGCTTTAAATTGTGAAACAACCTTATTATCGATAATAAGGAGACTAGAAAATGTATCAAGTAATTTTTTTATAGCTTTGTTTCTGCCATTCTATAACTTGGCCTACAACTGTATAAACATAGCAAAATTGCCTGTTTCAACAGTAGGCAATATTACTCTTAATTACTTCAACATTTTCCCTTGGCAGCTCTTTAAGAAATCGCGAAGCGTACATTGGTTGCCACTGGTTATTAATTTCCCTTCTGTCTGCACATGAAATGATTAACTTTTCCTTTGCTCTAGTTATTCCAACATATGCAAGCCTTCTTTCTTCTTCTAAGGCTTTGCCACTTTTATCTTCAAAAGACCTTTGGTGGGGAAATAGCCCTTCTTCCCAACCAGGTAAGAACACACATGGAAATTCAAGCCCCTTAGCTGCGTGAAGAGTCATGACGTGTACGGTATCGTCATTATTCATATTATCCACTTCCATAACTAAGCTTATATGCTCCAAGAAAGTTGTAGCATTGTCAAAATTTTTTAAAGATGAAATGAGCTCCTTGACATTTTCTATTCGTGCTAAGCCTGTTACTTCTTCATTTTCAAGCATTTCAATATATCCCGATTGGTTCGCTATAGTTTTAACAAACTTGTGTAGTGGTTTGACACTTATCATTTCTTCCCAAGCTTTAATTTTATTAAAAAAATCATTTAGTGAAAGTTTAATTTTCTCAATTACCTGATTACTATTAACTAATATTTTTGCCGCTTCGAAAAAAGAAGTTTTGTTACCTTGAGCAACCGTGTATATCTTTTTTAAAGTGGTAGGTCCTATGCTTCTTTTTGGCCGATTCACTATTCTTTCAAAAGCTAAGTCATCATTATTGTTTGTAACGAGTCTTAAATATGCAATTACATCCCTGACTTCTTGACGTTCATAGAATTTTACGCCACTTATAATCTTATAGGGAATCGAATATTTTATAAAATACTCTTCCAGAACTCTAGTTTGGAAAGTAGCCCTAACCAGTACTGCCATGTCGCTGAATCTGTATTTATTAAGCTTTAATATCTGTTCACTTATGAATCTTGCTTCAGCTTTTCCATCCCATAATTTTATTAAATTTACCTTTTCCCCTTTGATGTTTGTTGTCCACAATTTTTTTTCTAAGCGAGTTTTATTGTGATTGATGACATATGACGCAGTTGCAAGTATATGAGATGTTGATCTGTAATTACACTCTAGTTTGATGATTTTTGCATTTTTAAAATCGTCGGAAAATTTCAAAATGTTTTTAACCTCTGCACCACGCCAGCTATATATCGATTGATCGTCATCTCCCACACAACAAATATTTGAGTGCTCTTTTGCAAGGTATTTTAGCCAAAGATATTGTATTACATTTGTATCTTGGTACTCATCTACCATAATATATTTAAACTTGCCCTGATAATAGGACAGAATTTCAGTTTTTTGATTGAAGAGTTGTATATTATACAGTAGTAAATCGCCAAAATCAACGGAGTTAAGGAACTTTAGCCTTTCCTGATATTGGTGATAAACTTTTAATGCAATTATGTATATTGGCCTAAATAGTTGAGTTTCTTCCACTTCTGACGGCAGTAAGCACTTTTCTTTCCATTTTTGAATTGTGTTCATAATGGTACTATGTTTTTCTGACAAATTATTGGGGCTTACTTCATTAATAATATTTTTTATTACTTGTAGTTGGTCATCCACGCCAATAATTGTAAAATTGGGGTTTAAGCCCACAATATCAGCGTGACGACGTAAAATTTTTGCTGCAATTGCATGGAAAGTGCCAAGCCATAGTATATTTGTACCCGTGAGTTTGAGCACTCTTGATACCATTTCATTTGCTGCTTTGTTTGTGAATGTGACTGCCAATATCTCATCAGAATGAGCGTAACCATTTCGAATTATATGTGCTATTCTTGAAGTAATCGTTCTTGTCTTTCCTGTTCCAGCCCCAGCCAGTATCAAAACTGGCCCATCTACTTTAGTTACAGCTGATTGTTGTTCCGGATTTAGCAGTGAGAGATAATCGTTCATTGCAGCCCTAACAAATATAGTTACATAAGTTAACCTTATTGTTTGTGCTCTGTAAAATTTTTATTCTCACGTAATTAAAGCTGAGGCAAATTTTCAAATAGATCAGGCAAAATTTCTTGCAGATAACCAGCTACCAAAATGTCATCATTCCCTAAATAATTTGGTTGCGCTGGGTCCATTGCGATTATTTTTCCTTTAGGGTTGTGTTTTTATACAAAGCAAGAAACCCAGCTTTGTCACTACTAAGCCCACAAGTAACAACAAAATCAATTTGTTTTAAATGTTCTGATTTGATGTTATTTATTAGCCAATCAAAATTCATTTTGCTACTCATATTTCCTAAAATCTCAGCCCCTGAACATTGGTGAAGTAAATCCACATTTACAGTTAGTAGCTACCAATTTTTAAGTGGAACTGTGTTTTTTACTGCATAATGAACCGTGGTTGGTATCCCATAAAAATAAGTTTTGTAAAGATTATCTGTATTTTAAAAACTTTGATTCTTTAAGAATTTTATGGATAGCTGCAACAGCATCATATTGCTTTAGATTGCGATCGTAAGAAGCTACCCCAAGTTGTTTGTTAAGCTCAGATACATCTGGTACTACTGGTGCTGATATTTCAGCGCCAGTCTAGAAAATTACATTCTTGTCACTGATGAGTTTAGCAATTTGTGGTACCAACATCCTATCTGGGGTTGTATTTTGTACATACAAAGATTGAGTAAAACGAGAGGCATTATTTAACTTTTTACTACTTGGTTTTTTGCTATTAGCCACACAACCATGTTCGTAATTTTTTTTATCCTTCTTTATTGCTGAACAAAACGTTTTCTTGCTTTGTTAATTCTTTAATTAATTTTTTACCACTAAAGGTAAGTTGGAACCCTAGTTTGCTGTTTCCTGGTCTATGCGGAAATTCTAACACCATTTCATATGTAATTGTTTCCGTTCTACTAGGTAAAACACATACTACTGACTGATTAGCTGTTATTCTGTCGATATCTTCTGCGGAAACCTTTTGTGGAGTTTGTAGTAAAACATTTTCTGCATAACAAACATTTATACTAAAGATTAATAAGATTAAATACTTTTTTGCTTGCAGAAAATTACGCATCACCTATGCTATTTGACAACCTCGCCCTGTTATAAACACTAAAAAAGCAGGTCAACCTTTTTGTCAGGGGGTTTTTGTAAAATTTTGAAAAGTTACATTTCAGCAAAACTTAGTTTGCTATAATTTTCTTACATAAAAAAAAGCAAAAGAAACCCTGTGGTGACTGTATTTACTTCAAAATATTGGTGTTTTTTATTCTTGCTTTTAGATTGCAACTGAGAGTGCTAAGAAACTTACTAATCGAAAAAAAGACAGAAAAACCTGGTAGTGAGTTTTGACTCCTATAGTAATTTAAACTGGCGCTGTAGTAATATGTTGACGCTTAGCTTAAGCTCGATTTGGCTGTATGTAGAAAAACTTAAAAGACATGCAGCCGCAATAATTTGATGTAATCCACCAATAAACACCTGAGTTTTTTTACTGAATTTTATTGTTAAACCTGCAGGTCAAAAATAAGTTGTGAATTCACAAATACCATTGGTACTGTGATAATGAGGTTGTTGAAATTTATCAAGTAGTTTCTATGTATTCAATACGCTGCTGTGCGAGAAGTTTGTTGACTTTACAATAATAGTTACTTTAAATTAGTAACTGTTATTGCAGTTAAAGTATTAATGCCTTTTTTCTTTTATTTTTTTTCGATTTTGAGCATTTTATCTGCTGTTTGTGTGATTAGCGTAAGGAATCCTGTACATGCAGTGTTATTTTTGATTTTTACCTTCGTTAGCTCTACAGTACTTTTTATCCTCCTTGGGGCTGAGTTTATTGCTATGATGGTATTGATAGTGTACATCGGTGCGGTTGCAGTATTATTCCTCTTTGTGGTTATGATGCTTGATATTGATTATATAAGAATACACCAAGGTTTTGCAAAGCATTTCACTTTTAGTATTATATTATGTGTTGTGTTTTTTCTGGTTATCAGCTTTGTAATCTGCAGCTCAGTACTGAATATAAGCAGTGTTATAGACTATAATGCCAATAACGTGAAAGCTATTGGTGATTTGTTGTATACTGACTATATGTATGCCTTTCATCTTTCCGGTATTTTACTGCTTGTTGCGATTGTTGGTGCAATTGCTCTTACTTTGCAGGACAAGAAGAAGGGAATTAAAAGACAGAATGTATTAAAGCAATTGACACAGTCTTCGTCTGTAAAGTTGGTTAAGGCTAAGTTTGGAAAAGGAGTGGAATGGAAGTAGGATTGAATCATTTCTTGGTAGTTGCTGCTATTTTGTTTACTATTGGAGTGTGCGGTATTTTTATCAACCGTAAGAGCATAATTAATATACTGTTATCAGTGGAAATATTACTTCTGGCAGTTAATATCAACTTAGTTGCTTTTTCTGCCTTTATGCATGATATAGTTGGGCAATTTTTTGTCATGTTTGTGTTGACTGTTGCTGCAGCAGAGTCGGGTATAGGACTTACAATACTGGTTGTGCATTATAGGAGACGTGGCAACATAGATGTTGAGCAAGCAAATTTAATGAAAGAATGAAGGTATGACAGGTATACTAAAATTGATAGTATTTTTGCCACTTTTTGGTTCATTATTTGCAGCGTTCTTTAGAAGGGACATTTTTAGCCAGTTAATTACAATTGCAGGGATTGGAATATCTGCAGCTTTGTCTTGGTATATTTTTCTCAACTTCTCTAAAAATCATCATGTTGTTTTATTTCCTCTGCTTTCATTGAGCATCCTGAAAGTAGATTGGGCAGTTAGTATTGATGCTCTTTCATCTTTGATGCTAATTGTAATTACTACTATTTCGCTGGTAGTTCATCTCTATTCTGTTGGTTATATGGAGCATGATAAGGGGAAGTCTAGGTTCTTTTCTTACCTATCACTATTTACGTTTTGTATGATTGTGCTAGTTGTAAGCGACAATTTCGTCCAACTTTTCTTTGGCTGGGAGGGAGTTGGCTTATGCTCTTATTTGCTCATAGGATTTTGGTTTCAAAAATATTCTGCAAATAATGCTGCAGTCAAGGCATTTATTGTAAATAGGATAGGAGACTTTGCGCTATTAATTGGAATTTTTCTTATTTATTATAAGTTTCATTCTTTGAATTTTACTGAAGTTTTTAGCACGGCTGACCTTTTTGGTGCACAGAACATCAGGACATTCTGCTGTGAGTTTAAAGTAATTCATATAATATGTGTATTACTTTTTATTGGCTGTATGGGTAAATCTGCTCAGTTTGGCTTACATATTTGGCTGCCGGATGCGATGGAAGGGCCAACTCCCGTATCTGCGCTTATTCATGCAGCAACGATGGTGACAGCTGGTATATTTTTAGTAGCAAAATGTTCTCCATTGTTTAAGCTATCAAATGTAACGCAAGAGTTAATAGTTACTGTTGGTGCGCTCACTGCTTTTTTCGCAGCTACCGTTGCAATTACTCAAAATAATATAAAGAAAATAATTGCTTATTCAACTTGCAGCCAACTTGGTTATATGTTTATGGCGTGTGGCCTTTCTGCTTACAATGTTGCTATTTTTCATTTAATGACGCACGCCTTTTTTAAGGCTCTATTATTTCTTGGTGCAGGTAATGTGATTCATGCAATGCATCATGAGCAAAACATTCAAAAAATGGGAAATTGCTGGAAGGAAATTCCCTACACTTATGCTCTCATGTGGATTGGATCTCTTGCACTTTCTGGAATATTTCCATTTGCAGGTTTTTACTCAAAGGATTTAATAATTGAACATGCTTATAGTGTGGATAGTTTTGCTTTTGTAGTAAGCTTAGTTATTGCATTCTTTACAGCGCTTTACTCTTGGAGGTTGTTACTTCTTGTATTTCATAGCCAAAGACAAAGTAAAATCAATATACATGAAGCACCAAAGATTATGCTTATACCACTACTGATACTTGCTTTTGGATCAGTATTTTCTGGAATGTGGGGAACAAATATTTTGAACATAACTAGTAGTACATTCTGGAAGTCAAGTTTAGTAGTTGTTAGTGAGCATACAGTTCATAGTTTCTTTATAAAATTATTACCGACCATAATGAGCCTAAGTGGAGTAACATTTGCATATTTGGTTTACCACTATCAAATAATAAAACAAATTAAGGGTAAATTTTTACTTAAATTTTTACAGGATAAATGGTACTTTGATGAAGTATACGGACTTATTATAGTTGCACCGGTGAAGTTTGTATCTAGGCTCCTATGGAAGTTTGATGTTAAGGCTATTGATTCATTTGGACCAAATGGTGTTGTAAGGTTAGTTGATGAATGTTCAAAGGGTGCTATAAAGTTACAAACTGGCTATATATTTGATTATGCATTTGTTATGTTTGTTACTTTAGTAATCAGTGCTTTGTATATTATTGGAATAAAATAAACAGTGTTATTACTTAGCATATTTTTGCTTCCGCTAATAGGAGCATTGATTTTATCTTTAATCAAGATTGATTGTAAATCAATATATCTAAGATTCATCTCTCTACTTTTTTCTGTACTTCCATTTTTGCTTAGCATTGTAGTTTGTATAAAGTTTGATTATAACAATACAGACTTTCAGTTTGTCAGCTATCCAATTAAAAATGCTGGAATAGGAGTGGATGGTATATCGTTGCTTTTCCTTCTACTTACAACTTTCTTATTTGTTATTTGTATGCTCTACAATTGCAAAATGAGTTATACGACCCTCAAGTCATGTATGGCATTATTTTTACTGCTTGAGGGTTTTGTAGTTGGTTTCTTTATTTCACTAAGTGCTATAAGCTTTTATGTATTTTTTGAAGCTGTTTTAGTACCAATATTCTTTATTATTGGTGTCTGGGGAGGGAAGCAGAGAATATATGCAGCATTTAAGTTATTCCTCTATACACTGGTTAGTTCATTGTTATTTTTGCTTGGATTAGTATATATTCATAATATCTTTGGAACGTTTGATATAAGGAAATTAGCTACGTTAGTACCAAGTCTTGATCCTGAAGTGCAGTCATTGCTATGGATTGCATTTTTTGCTTCTTTTGCAATAAAAGTACCGATGGTTCCATTTCATACTTGGCTTCCTGATGCACATGTGCAATCGCCAACTTCTGGATCTGTGGTTTTGGCTGGGTTGCTTATTAAAATGGGGGGATACGGATTTTTAAGATTCTCGATTCCAATGCTTCCTCAGGCAAGTTTCCACTTTGCAAATTTCATTATTGTGTTAAGCGCGATTGCAGTAATATATGCTTCACTAGTTGCATTTGCTCAGGATGATATAAAGAAATTAATAGCTTATTCTTCAATAGCACATATGGGAATCGTTACTGCTGGCCTCTTTTCATTTTGTGAAGAGGGAGTGCTTGGTGCTATATTTCAAATGATCAGTCATGGGCTTATTTCTTCTGCTTTATTTTTGTGCGTTGGAATGCTATATACTCGAACTGGAACTTTGAAGATTTCGAAGTATTTCGGCATAGTAAATACAATGCCAAAATTTGGTTTTATGTTTATTCTATTTTCAATGTCTTCGGTAGGGCTACCTGGAACGTCTGGGTTTATAGGTGAATTTTTGGCTATGGTTGGGATATTTAAGAGTATAGGGTTTTTTACAGGGTTCATCGCACTTGGCACTGTTTTGAGCGCAGTTTATATGCTGAATTTATGTAAGCAAACAATATGGGGAGTTAGCTATTCTAAATTGTTAAATAACCGCTTGGATAGGATAGAATTTTTTATCTTAGTTCTGCTTGCAGTGCTTGTTATTTTGCTTGGATTCTACCCAACTCTTGCACTGAATTATTTAAAGCCATACATGGTAAATTTGTTAGTCAAGTATAATGCCCTATGAGCTACATACAGATATTACCGGAAACTTTTTCTATTATTTCCTCGTTAGTATTGCTGCTGCTTGGAATTGTATTTAACCGCCGCACTATTAACTTATTGGCGCTTGGCTGCACAGTGATCACTTTAATTATTTTAATTCTGTCAGCGAAAGATAGTGGGTTTTTTCCCTTTAATTCATTGTTGAAACTCGATCTATACATTAGGTCAGCCCAGGGATTGATCCTTATTGCGGGAATTTTAGTACTTTTACTGCTAAATTTATCAAAGTATGACTATGAGTATGAATTTTCAATACTAATTCTTTTTACGCTGTTTGGCATGATAACTCTGGTTTCAGCAAATAATTTAATTTCTTTTTATTTATCTTTTGAGTTGATGAGTATACCTTTATATGTTCTTGCAAGCTTTAATAAGGATTCAGTTTATTCATGTGAGGCAGGAGTAAAATATTTTACACTCAGTGCGTTATCTTCCTGCATCATGCTGTATGGAATGTCGCTACTTTATGGATATACGGGACTGGTCAATTTTTCTGAGTTAAGTTCATTTTTGGAAAATCATCAGATGACTTATGGAATAGTTTTTGGGTTAGTACTTATCCTTATTGGTTTATGTTTCAAGCTTGCTATTGCTCCTTTTCATATGTGGGCTCCAGATGTCTATCAAGGTGCACCAACTATAGTAACTGCATTTTTTTCTACAGTTCCAAAAGCTGCACTTGTGACGTTTTTAATTCGATTTTTTATGGGTGAGGAGTTAGTAGGTGTAGAAAAGTATTTTCAACCTGTTCTTTTATACATTTCAGCACTATCCGTACTTATTTCAGCTTTTGGAGCTTTACGCCAAAGGAATCTAAAGAGGCTTCTAGCTTACAGTTCAATTGGTCATATTGGCTTTATACTTGCTTCACTTTCTATCTTTACACGAATGGGGACAGATAGTTCCTTGATATATTTGGTTATATATATCATTACAAATATAGGATTGTTCTCATATTTCATACAAATTGATGATGACGATTGCAGTGTTGCAAATTTATCTGGCATAGGAAAAAAGCGTCCGGTTTTGGCATTTCATCTTTCTATACTATTATTTTCGATGGCGGGAATACCTCCACTTGCAGGTTTTTTTGCTAAACTTTTTATATTTAAAAGCTTGGTGAATTCCGGCTTTATTGGTATGTCTTTGATTTTCATAGTAGCAAGTGTTATATCATGTTACTACTATTTAAGTATCATAAAAGCTATGTATTTCGATAAGCCTAGTGACAGTAAAGTTATTTATTCTAAGAGTCTATTTATTGTTACTTCAGTGGCTTCATTAATTAATATTGTTCTTTTTATGTGCGTAGAGGATTTATATTCACTAATTCATTTAGTAACTAAAAGTTTATAAAATGACCCCTAAAACATTCGAGGGCTTTCATATTTATCATTATGAAGAAGTTTCAAGCACTAATGGAAAAGCGTTGGATTTGATTGATAGAGGAATATCAAATGAAACTGTTATTATTGCTGATAAACAAACAGAAGGTAGGGGGCGCACTGGAAAGAATTGGATTTCTCCCGAGGGTAATTTTTATGCAAGTTTTATCATAAATCTCTTGCAAATTACATCACTAGGTTCCAGTATCACACACTGGGATAGCAGGTTAGCTGTAGCAGCCCACTTGGATGTTATTCCAGCACATGACGCTAAAATCCAGTGCTGGAATGACAGAGAAAGTTTAAGCAAATTAACAGAATTGACTTTTGTTACTGCTCTTGCTGTTGGCAATACGTTACTATCATTTATAAATGATAGTAACGTTCAATATAAATGGCCAAATGATATCTTTGTTGATGGAAAAAAAATAAGTGGAATATTACTTGAAAAAAAATCTAATTCAAATTGGCTGGTAATAGGAATTGGAATTAACATTGATCACGCACCACTTTTGGAAGCAACGTGCATTAATAAACTTCTTTCATCTTCTGTTGTTCCAGTAACTGACACTAAAATACAGATGCAGGTTCCGATGTCACATGCTAGAATGATTCTACAAAACATATATATTCTAAAAGAATTAGTAACAAACTTTAATAATTTAAGAAAGCAGTGGATACTCGATGGGTTTTGTGCTATAAGAGAAATGTGGTTGAAAAGGGCATTCAAAATGAATGAACAAATCAGTGTAAAGTTTGCTAGTAAATTGCATGAGGGGATTTTTATTGATATAGATAAAGGTGGTAGATTAGTATTGCAACAAAAAGATGGAAGCTTAATTTATTTTGATGCAGGTGAGTTATTTGTTAATAATATATTATGAGTACATATGTAATTTTTGCTTACCTTATTAGTTTTGCATTGATTGCTGGAGAGCTGATTTTTACCATTTCTTGCTATATTAAAAGTAAAAAGAATTTAGAAGGTTTTAAAAATAATAATGAAGAAGAAACATAAGCGATTACTTGTAGCTTCGGGAATTTTCTTCTTTTTAAATTGCATAGTTTTCTTTATTTTAACAATACTCAGAGAAAATATCTCATTTTTTTACACAGTAAGCGAAGCAATAACTTTATCAAACAATCAAAAACCAATCCGTATAGGTGGAATGGTTGTTGAGGATAGTGTAATACGTAGTGAGAGTGAAGTGGTCTTTCAAATGACAGACTTTAACAAGAGCATTGTGATAAAATATCAGGGAATACTCCCTCCAATGTTCTCAGAAAAAAGTGGTGTTGTTGTGCAAGGTAAAATGTTTGATGGCAATACCTTTTTGGCAGAGACGGTTTTTGCAAAACATGACGAGAATTATATGCCTCGAAAGTAAGAGATAAGGCAGGGGATTTTATTATTTTGTACCTACATAGCGAATAAATTTCTTTATGTATTCATTCTTAGTATTTTTTATTTCTTGAACAGTTCCATGAGAAATAATGCTTCCTTCATATAATACTGCTATTTTATCAGCTATTTTGAATGCGTCATGAATATCGTGTGTGATTGTGATAATTGTAGGGCTAGGGTCTTTAGACAGCTTTACTATTGTTTCTTTTACTATATCTGACATGATAGGATCTAATCCCGAAGTTGGTTCATCCAACATAATAATTTCTGGGTTGTGTGCAATTGCTCTTGCAAGTGCTACCCTTTTCTTCATTCCACCTGATAACTCTATTGGAAACATATCTGCTATGTTTTTCTCTAACCCGACATCATTTAATTTTTCAATTGCTAATTGCTTTGCCTCCTTTTTGCTGATATTGAAACGTTTTCTATAATTAAAAGATATATTTTCCCATACTGCAACATAGTCAAATAGAGCGGAATTTTGAAATAAAACCCCAAATTTGTTTTTACTTTTGCTATTTATTTTAATAGACCCTGAATCCGGTGCCAGCAGGCCAATAATCGTTTTTGTTAGTACAGATTTACCGCTTCCTGAGCTGCCGAGTATAACTAGTGATTCCCCTTTCAATATGTCAAGACTTATGTCGTTCAGTATTATCTTATCATTAAAAGATAGGTGCAAATTTGATATTGATATTATGGGGCTATGCATGGATCAAAGTAATCATATAGTTTGCTAGAATGATCAGTATAGATGATAGAACAACAGTTGATGTTGTAGCAATACTAACTCCTCGGGCTCCTTCCTGGCAATGGTAACCGTAATAGCAGCTTGAGACGGAAATTATAGCGCCAAAAGCAGTTGCTTTTATTAACCCAGTGATAAAATTATACATGTTAAAGAATTGAGTTGTGTATTTAATATATATATTTAGGTTATGATTAAATTTGAAAACTGCAGTGATGTATCCCCCGAATATTCCTATTAGATCTGCGCATATTGTGAATATGGGAAATACTATAACTGATGCTAAAATCCTTGGTGCAATTAAATATTTGAAAGGATTGATATTCAAAGTTGTAAGTGCATCTATTTGTTCAGTGATACGCATCGTGCCAATTTCTGCAGCAATTGATGATCCGACCTTTCCTACCATTATTAAACTAATTAAAACTGGTCCTAACTCTTTAATAATGGTGACCGTGACAAGTTTAGGTATTATTTGTTCTGGACTGATCAACGGGCCACTCAGACTACTTTGCAAAACTATCACTGCCCCTATAAAAATCCCTGTGAGTCCAACAATTGGCAGAGAAAAAAAGCCTATTTCTATGATTTGCTTTGCTATATTACCCAAATAATATGGTGGCACAAAGCAGTGATATAGGGATTGAATAAAAAATATGAATGCGCTACCAAGCCTCAACAAGAGCTTGATGAAGCACCTACCAATTATTCTAATACCATTTATATCAAACGAGCTCACTTTGCATTTGTCTCAGCTGAAATTAGTTTTATTGATTTTGTTAAAATTTTTGTTAACTTCATTGCAGAGTATAGCTAAGACGTGCCTTAAGTTCAATACACTTAGGTCAAAATGCTTTAGTTTGAAACTTATGGAGTTTAATTGTCTAAACAAACCTTACTTATTTTACTATCACTGTTTACTTTTTGTAAAAAACATGCTATTAATAAATTGTGAGTTTTCAAGTAGAATGGAGGAAGTTTTGGCAGTTCCAAAAAGAAAAAAGTCAAAGTCAAGGCGTAATATGCATCGTTCTCATCATGCTATTAAGCCTAAGAATATTGTAGTATGCACAACAACTGGGGAATTTATGCTGCCTCACAGTATAGCAGTTGATGGCAGCTACAAAGGAAAACGGGTTTTCATCAAACAACAGGCAGAATAATTATCATGATATGTTACCTACGGTTAACAATAACATAGTCATTGCACTTGACGCTATGGGGGGTGATTTTGCACCTCTCTCGGTGATTCAAGGTGCTGGTTTTTTTTTGGATAATCTTGTTGATCCAGGCATAAAGGTTTTTTTCCATATTTATGGAGATCAGAAAGAAATATCTCCTTTGCTTTTAAAATATAGAAAAGTAAGTGATAATTCTGAGTTTACTCACTACTCTAATAATGTTCTTGCAAATGATAAGCCGTCTTTTGCACTGAGACATCGTAAAGATTCAAGTATGAAGGCTGCCATTGAAGCAGTGAAAAAAGGTAAAGCTTCTGGTATGGTATCTTCAGGTAATACGGGAGCGTTGATGGCAATTTCCAGGTTTATTTTAGGAACATTACCAAACGTTTATCGTCCTGCTATAGTATCCGTCTGTCCAACTAAGGCAAAGAGCTTTGCATTGCTCGATCTTGGTGCAAATGTTGATTGCAATGTTGACTCGTTATTTCAATTTGCGTTAATGGGAAGCATGTTTGCAAAAATAGCATTAAAAGTTGACAATCCTGAAGTTGCTTTGCTAAACATTGGTACAGAAGAGGTTAAAGGTAATGACTCAGTACGTGGTGCTTTTAAGCTACTAAAAAGTGCTCCAAACATTAATTTCAAAGGGTATATAGAGGCAAGTGAATTTTTAGAGGGTAATATAGATGTAATTGTTGCTGATGGTTTTGTTGGCAATGTGATGCTTAAAACAGCTGAGGCAACTGCTAGCACTTTTATCGACCTAATAAAACAGGAAATGTTCAACTCATGGGCAACAAAAATGCTTGTTGGTATATTGTTAAAATCCAAGCTAAATAAGGTATTAATGCGTTTTAATCCTAAAATTAGAAGTGGAGCTATGTTTTTAGGGCTGAATGGTATTGTCATTAAGAGCCATGGAAATTCTGATGCTGTTTCTTTTGCCCATGCTATAAAATTTGCAGTAAATTCCATTAATGAAAATTTAAACCAGAAGATAATTAGTGAGGTAAATCAAGTTGAATAAAAGTTTTATATTAAGCACTGGATCTTACCTGCCAAAAAAAAAGTTGGGCAACGATGAGATTGCATTAATGGTTGAGACAAGTGATGAATGGATTAGACAGAGAACAGGAATAACTCAAAGGTATATAGCAGATGAAGCAGAGTTAACGTCGGATCTAGCTGTTAATTCGGCAAAAAATGCTATAGAAAAAGCTCAAATTTCAGTGGATGAAATTGGGTTAATCATAGTTGCAACAACAACGCCTGATAAAACTTTGCCTAGCTGTGCAACGATTGCGCAAAATAAGTTAAAATGTAAAAACGCATTTTCTTTTGATGTACAGGCAGCATGCTCTGGTTTTATATATGCAGTTACAATTGCTGATTCGCTCATAAAATCTAACGATAGAATTAAGTATGCATTAGTGATAGGTGCTGAAATAATGTCTAGAATTGTTGATTGGAAAGATAGGTCAACTTGTGTACTGTTTGGTGATGGTGCTGGTGCAGTTATAATGAAATCTACAGCACATTGTAATGAAATGACAGAAAATTCCACAAGAGGTATAATATCAACCAACTTATATTCTGATGGTAATGTAGACGTGTTATGCACAAAAGGAGGGATATCCTCAACTGGTGATTCTGGAAAAATATACATGAATGGTAGAGAAGTGTTTAAGCATGCAGTGGATAAGTTAACAGCCTCAATAGAAGAAACATTAAGATGCAATAATTTGAAGATCACTGATATTGACTGGTTAGTTCCCCATCAAGCAAACATTCGTATTATTGAAGCTGTAGTAAAGAAATTAAATTTCCTTATGGAGAAAGTAATTAATACAGTTGATCAACATGCAAATACCTCAGCAGCATCAATTCCACTAGCACTTGATTATGCAATACAAAAACCGAAAATAAAACCGGGAAGCTTGGGGATACTGGTTGCAATAGGTGCAGGCTTAACCTGGGGCTCCGTGCTGCTACGCTATTAATAACTACCAACTACTACCTACTTGTTACTTTCGATCTTTTCCATTAATTTCTTAACCAATCCTCTTAGTTTTTTACTGGACTCGTCAAGCTCTTGAATCTGCAAGCTATCCTTTTTCATGAGTTCCTTATAATTACTTTTTATATAGTCAATCATTTCCTTCATCTGAGCAATCATCTTGTTAATATCCATACTACCTAAATTAGATACTATCTCAGGTGTAGAAGTATCTAACATACCACCAGCCATAAGTTGCTGGGACATTTGCATAAATGGCTTTAAGGCCTGATTAAGTAATTCAGGATCCTTAGCTAATTTTTCTATTTGCTCTTTACAACTATCCATATATTGCTTCATAAATTCATCTTCTTGTACTTTATCCATCATGATTACACCTACTTAAAAATATATGTTTTCTATTATATATTGTTTTTAAATTAAAAGCAATACAAAACACCCACTACAACTGTATTAATATTTTATTAAATAATAGAAAAGCTGCTCTTTTGCTTATAAAGAAGCACATATTTTCTTTAACCATTCCTTATTTTTAACACTATTTTCTAAGCTCTTATAGACAAATTGGTGATAGCTATTTATCCATTCAATTTCATCTTTAGTGAGCATTTGCACATCTATTAGCCCTCTATCATATGGAATGGAGGTCAGTTGTTTAAAGCTTAAAAAACCATTTTCTTGCTTGTCAACATACATCAGATTTTCAATTCTTATTCCATACTTTTCTGGAATGTAATAACCAGGTTCATTGGAAAGTATCATCCCTGGCATGAGTTTTACTTTATTTCCTTTTGATATTGATTGTGGCCCTTCGTGTACTGATAAATAGCTTCCTACCCCATGCCCTGTGCCATGCATATAATCTATTCCAAATTTCCATAAGTGAATGCGTGCCAGTGTATCTAATTCTCCACCGGTAGTGCCGGAAGGAAAGACTGCACTTGCTAAAGCGATGTGAGCTTTCAATACTATTGTATAGTGAGTTATTTGTTCATTAGTTGGATTGCCAATTGCTATAGTTCTTGTTACATCGGTTGTGCCATCAAGGTATTCGCCACCAGAATCAATCAAATATAATCCATCTTTCTGAATGACTTTGTTTGTCTCACTGCTTGCACGATAGTGGATTATTGCTCCATTTTCATTAAATGCGGAGATTGTTGGAAAACTCGCTTGTTTGAACAAATCCTGCTCTTTTCTATATTCTAAAATCTTTTCTTCGGCTTCAAGTTCTGTACTGGTATTATTTTCAAGCCAATGTAGAAAATTTGTAACTGCTATTCCATCTCTGGTGTGTGCTTTTATAGCTCCAGCTATTTCAGTTTGGTTTTTTACTGCTTTGTAAATCAAGCAAGGGTCCTCCCTTTCAACTATCTGCTTATTTTTTATTATAGCCATAATACTCATCGGAGTTGTGTTTGGATCTATAATTATTGAATTTATCTTGCATAGTGAACTTTTGAGTTTACTAATATCAAAGATGTTTGTATGATTACCTAAATTTGCTTCTATGGTCGAGTATTCTTTATCTTGAATAAACAAGTCAACATTGCCGTTCTTGTACAATATAGCACAGCCCAATATACATGGAGTATATTTAGCATTTTCATTTCTTAGATTTAATAACCATGAAATTGAATTTGAATCAGTTAAAAGTACTGCTTCAGCTTCTTTATTTATGCTTTTAGCTACTTTTTCACATTTACTCTTACTACTTTCACCGGAATGCTCAACTGCATGCGAAACTATCGTTTGTTTTCTACGGCTAATCTCTTTTTTAATTGAATATGGTACCAATTTACAAATATCTTCATATTTTCTTATCTCTTTTACGGTAAAATATTGCAAGTAGTAACCTAGTGAGGTAGTCAATGTTAAGTTTGCTTTTACCCATTCGTATGGATTCTCTTCTTGTATATTATGTACTTGAAAATTGTCCTGGTCGAGCTGATTGCGAGCTTGTGTGATATAGCGTCCATCCGTAAAAAATGGGCACTTGTTGTCTTTTGTAACGATAAGTAGCCCATGTGTTCCCGTAAAGCCACACAATTTAGTTAATTCGTCTGAATGTCCATTTAAATATTCGTCTTTGGTATGCAACATAAATGCATCAACTTTTATTTCACACATAAAAGAACGAAACTCTTCGATTTTTGACATAGAATACCTTACGCAGAATTAGCAGCTACCTTCGTTTTCCTATTTCTTAAATACACCAATATGCTAACTATTGCTGCTGGAGTGATGCCTTGTATTTGCTTTGCAATGCCAATCGTTGCTGGTTTAATTGCCTGCAATTTTTCTATTACTTCACTTGACAGGCCTTTAATTTGTGAATAGTTGAAATTGGTTGGAATTTGAGTATTCATTTCCTCTCGTAAAAACTTCATATCTGCTTCTTGTCTTACTAAATAAGGTTTGTATTTTGCTTCAATTGCAACTGCTTCACATATTTCATTTTTAATTGTGTTGCTCGTTGTTTTACTATCATTCCAGTACCCTGTTTTGTCATTCCAGCGCGTGACACTAGAATCTGCATTTTTTTTCTGGATTCTAGTGTCAACTACTTGAATGACAGTTTGATCCGCTTTGTTGTCATTCCAGCGTGTAACATTAGTTAACTCTGGCCATATTTCTTGTAATTTGTTCCAATCGATATTTGGGTAGCTAAGTAGATCTAATGCTGTTTTTCTTATTCCATCATGAGATATTTTAATACCACAAAACCTAAGCTGCTCAGGAGTAATTTTCAGACTTTCTAACTTCTCTTCAAGCTGCTTAATGGATTTAAGTTTATTTTGTAAAGCAGAGTATCTTTTATATGATACAAGAGAGATGTTATAACCTTTTTGCGTTAATCTTCTATCTGCATTATCTGATCTAATTGCTAGCCTATATTCTGCACGTGAAGTAAATAACCTATAAGGCTCGGTCACTCCTTTAGTGACCAGATCATCTATCATTACGCCGATATATGAATCTGTGCGATGGAGAACAAAACTTTCTTTTTTTTGAGATGCAGAGAGTGCTGCATTGATTCCGGCGATAATTCCTTGCCCTGCTGCTTCTTCATATCCAGTAGTACCATTAATTTGGCCAGCGAAATATAGGCCTTTAACTTTCTTAGTTTCGAGAGTATGAAATAGCTCTCGTGGGTCAATGTAATCATACTCAACCGCATATCCAGGTCTTAATATCTCTGCGTTTTCAAGCCCTTTGATACTGTTTATCATTTCACGCTGCACTTCGATAGGCAATGAATTTGAAATTCCATTTGGGTACACAGTAATATTATCAAGTCCTTCTGGTTCTAAAAATATTTGGTGACTATTTTTTTCTGCAAATTTTTTAACTTTAGCTTCAATTGATGGACAGTATCTTGGTGCAACAATGTCATTTAGATAAGAAGAAGCTGACCTGTGAAGATTCGCTTGGATTATTCTGTGTGTATTCTCATTAGTATAGGTAATGAAACATGAAACTTGAGGTTGATTAATTTTTTCTGTGAGGTAAGAGAACGGCATGGGTGGATTATTACCTACTTGCTCTTCTAATATTGACCAGTTTATAGTACTACGATCAAGCCTCGGCGGGGTTCCGGTACGCAATCTGCCTAATTTAAAATCATACTTCTTCAATGTATTTGCAAGTTCCACTGCAGATTTATCTCCCATTCTTCCTGAAGGGGTTGTTTGTTCTCCTATATGAACCATACCTTGCAGAAAAGTTCCCGTAGTTAAAACAACTTTGCTTGTTAGTATCTGTTTTCCTGAGCTTGTTATGATAGCTTTAATGTAAGGTTCTCCATTGCTATTACTTTCGATCAGAAAATCATCCACTGACTCTTCTTTTACTGTCAAATTGTCATGATTTAAAATAATTTCCTGTATCGCTTTCTTGTATAATTTTCGGTCTGCCTGTGCCCTCGGCCCCCACACTGCTGCGCCCCTGCTGCTATTTAAAATGACTGAATGTATGCTTGCTTGATCGATTGCTCTTCCCATTATTCCGTCAAGAGCATCAACTTCTCTGACTACAATACCCTTTGCAACTCCTCCAATTGCTGGATTGCAAGACATTTCTCCTATAGTTGAAATTTTATGGGTTATAAGTAACGTACTTGCACCAAGGCGAGCTGCAGCCGCAGCTGCTTCGCATCCTGCATGGCCACCACCTACTACCACTACGTCATATCTATGCATACCCTCTTGAGTAATTCTTACTCTACTATTATTCTAATTATCAACAATCAATGTCAAATTTTACTAGTAATACAGCGTTGCTTCTTCTGTTACTCCAATGTTGCACACTAGAATAACAGAAAATAGAAACTCTTTTGATGAGCTTAAACTTGCTCATGTTCTTTTCCTTTTAGAGAAAAATACTCAATTATAGGAAAAATAATATATTCATTCACTTTTTCAGCTATTGGTACTATAATACTGTACATTGGAAATATCGCTATAATCGGTGCTATTGCTCCACCTGCTAAAGTTGCATAACCTATGCCAATCATTGCACCAGGAAAAAAGCAGTTGCGGTTACAACAGGACCAACTCCAATCGTGGCACTTGTGAAGCATGCACAAGTAAGACTCGAAGAGATCTTTTTTGGAGAACTTTCCTTTTCTTATACTATCGCATATATAATATGCACTCAATAACATTACAGGAATGGCGGCAATAACTCCACCTATTATTAAATGTGATAAAGCTGTGAAACTTAACCATAAACCTGTAAGTGCTCCTATTACTGATGCTATGCCTAAAAGTATTAAATCTTTATCCATACAACTTCCCTAATTTTGATAATAACAATATTCTTCAAAGTTTTAAAACTCTCTCTATTGTCAGAGTAATTAGGTTAATTGGATAAGCAAAGTAATTTTTTATGGCATTATCTCGGAAAAGAGAGCGGAAGAAGGGGTTCGAACCCTCGACTTCAACCTTGGCAAGGTTGCGTTCTACCAACTGAACTACTCCCGCAATTAACCTAAATTTACTTCTTAATTATAGGTATATGTAATAATTTGTAAACCCCATACATACCGAAATGTGAGGAACTATGTCTATATATTTGTATACTTAAAACTCACTTTCAATTATTATTGACGTTTTGTTATTCTACAGAGCCTTATGAGGATATTTGTATATAAAGATGACTTGCCAGCTAGTTCAATACCAGATAATGTAAGATCTATAGCTGTTGATACAGAGGCAATGGGGTTACTTCATGTTAGAGATAGATTATGCCTTATACAGCTCTCTTTTAATGATGGGAATGCTCACCTGATTCAATTCAAAAATGATTATGCAGCTCCAAATTTAAGAAAAATATTGGGGGATAAAAATATAACTAAAATATTTCACTTTGCACGATTTGATGTTAGCATAATATGTTATTATCTAGAAACTTGGGCACTTCCATGCTATTGTACAAAAATAGCTTCACGTTTAGTTCGCACCTATACAGATAATCATAGCCTGAAAGAGTTATGCTTAGAGCTACTTGATACTAAATTAAATAAGCAGCAGCAATCTTCTGATTGGGGAAGTGAAAATTTGACAGACAAGCAAAAAAGTTACGCTGCATCTGATGTTTTGTATCTTCATAAGATAAAGGAAAAGCTAGATTTAATGTTGGAACGTGAAAACAGAAAGGAGTTAGCACAAAAATGCTTTGAATTTCTTCCTATTCGTGTTGAATTAGATTTAATGGGATGGGAAGATATGGATATCTTTAATCACCAAGTGTAGTGATTTGTGAAGAGTTTTTTACTTATCAAAGCACTTGGGCAGTTTTTTAAGCTCTTTGGTAAGAATTTAGTTGATTAATTACTGATTTATGTGCTATATTTTACAAATTAGATCGGGTATTTTATGAGTGATGATATTACATCAGTAAGTGATCAAAATTTTAAGTCTGAGGTCGCTGATTACAAAGGATTTGTGCTGGTAGACTTTTGGGCAGAGTGGTGTAGGCCATGTAAAAATTTAATGCCGCGTGTTGAGCAATTGGCTAAAGATAAAAAAGGTAAGATCAAAATCTGCAAGTTCAATATAGATGGAGGAGCTGAAGTGTTAAGTAAATATGGGATTCAATCTATACCCACATTAATCATATTTCAAGACGGTAAAGAAATTGCACGCAAAATTGGTACCATAAATGATCTGTCAAGTTGGGTTGATGATGAAATAAGCTAATAGACAAATTTGTTTTTGTATGTATTATAAGTGTTAACGAAGGGGATTGTAGCTCAGTTGGTTAGAGCAGTTCGCTCATAACGAATTGGTCGTAGGTTCGAGACCTACCAATCCCACTGATTATATTGGTTTAGTATATCATAAGGCTCGCTAGAGTATATTACAGGCACAAAAAAGGC
Source organism: Wolbachia endosymbiont strain TRS of Brugia malayi (assembly GCF_000008385.1). Classification (NCBI taxonomy): domain Bacteria; kingdom Pseudomonadati; phylum Pseudomonadota; class Alphaproteobacteria; order Rickettsiales; family Anaplasmataceae; genus Wolbachia; species Wolbachia endosymbiont of Brugia malayi. The sequence goes on along the minus strand of NC_006833.1, from coordinate 798,046 downwards.
TGATTATTTCACAATAGGATCTGAGCGTGTTCAAAAAGCTCTTTGCATGCCAGCTACAGTGGGCAAAAGCCATAATCTTCACTTTTTAAAATTTTGTCAACTTCTCGCTAATAAGGGAAAGTGCTTGAAAGTTATAATTTTAGCATTGATGAGGAATTTAAAGCACATTTTCTTGGTCTTCTTAAAAAGAATCAACTATTCAATCATAATTTAGTGAAATAATTGTTTAACATAAGAGATAGTACCTGGATACTTGCTTCAACATTTTTTGAACACAATCTACATTATAGTTGTGTGAAGTCATGTGTCCCTTTGTACTTAACCAGCCTAAATGGGCTTTTTCTGATTTATTCATGTGTGTATTTTACATATTTTGTCGTTGGAATAATATCTATGAATTACACAGCAGTTTAGCTGTGATCTCAACTATTATGCGCTTTGTTTCTACAGTGTCACAATGATCATCGCCCAAGATTCTTTCTCTTTCCTCTAGCACCTCTTGAACTTTTCTAACGTTCCTCACATACTTTTCTTGGTAACTTAATGCTATGCCATCCTATGTATTGGGTTGAGAACGCGACAAGAAATAGAATTGTCTTCCGAGTTCTTTTCTTTGTATATCAGCACCTCTTCAAAGTATTTTGATGCATCTTTATATTTTCCCTGGAAATTGAGTACTACAGCCATTTCATATATAGCAAGTAAAATATCAGGATTCAAAATTTCTTGTTTTACTTTTTTAAAAAACTCTTCTCTGCTTTCGCGTGTTAAAAAACATCCCTATTTTTCTTTTATCTAATTTAGCATTTCTTCCTTGAAATGAACGTAAACATTCTGCTTATCAATGTTATTAAACTCCTCACCTAGCTCATTTTAAATGATCTCTGTTAGTTCTATTTCATTAGGTTGATTTACTGCAAATACTAATTTAGTAAAAGTTTCTTTTATATTATCTTCTAACTTGTCCTTTTTTTTATTAGTTGCTTAAATTCACTTTACCACCTTTGATTTTTTTCGATTTCTTTCTTGGGCTTGGTCGATCTATTTTGAAGTCTTTTTATTCCCTTTTCTAATTCTTCTATCGTTCCTTCCACAGCATTTTTTAATATCTGTTTCATTACTAAAATCATATTTTTATTAACATAAAAAACCTTATATCTTGTACTGTTATCCTTAAAAAAGACATCGCTAGTGTTTATTACTTCAACAGAAATTTCTCTTCCTTTACTTGGTCCTGAAGTTTTCACTTTCATTTTCTTTGATTATATCTTGTACTGTATTCTGATCTAGATCAGAACTAATATTAGTACAGATAATAAAATCTTCCAGGTCACCATCTGTGAAATCTTGATCGTTTTTAATTTGTAGATGAAGAACGAAATACTTTTCTAATCGGAATTCACCATTTTTATCTTCTATAAGCAAATTCCCTACTTCAATTTTCCTGTTACTCTCTCTCGTTTGTGTTTCGCTTGTATAAAGAGGTGTACTTTTTTATTACCTTTGATATGTTGAAAAATCACATCGTTAAACTTTTCGCTGTATCCATTTCTTTAGCTAAGTGAAAAGAATATCCCTTGTCTATCTTACACTTTAAGAAGAGCATCAATAGCTTTAATTGGTAAACAGTGCTGTGAAGAGATGATTTTGATCCTTTGGAAGCAGCGTATTCTTTGGAACCCCGTAATCTTTTTCTACTAACCTTTCTTTAATGTGTAATCCCTTTATATAGCTGGAAATTGAATATTTAACCCTGGTTTATGGACTCAATAGAATCTTAGCTAAAGCTTGTTGATTAGAAGATTGTGAAAAACTCTTTATACACTCTCCAAAGATATTGACAATTTTTTTGTTTGTGTAAGTGTAATAGATCATTTAGCAATTAGCGATACCCAGCAGGGTAGTTTTGTTGAATAGTGAATTAGAGCAGGTGGGAAAACTCAAGCAGCGAGTTCAAAAGCAGGCATGATTGTTTATGTTTTATCTGCAAAAAGCGGTGAGCTTATTTTGTGGCCCAATTCATGAAGATGTGGCCCAGAATCAGTGAACAAAAAAAATCTTATTACCTTAAAAAGTATGCTATTTAATATAGTCTGAGCTGTCTAAATAAGTTTATGTGGCATATAGCCTCGTTCTTTGTGTTATCAGCAATATTAGTAAGTTGTGGCCTACAAAAACCTGCACTTGTATTACTTAAAGGCGAGGAATTTTATGGGAAGAGAGACCTAGAATGTATAAGAGAATATCATTTAACTAGAGAGGATATTAATCCTTCGGTACAAAAAGGAAGTAGAAAAGTCGCCATAGGTGAGGTATATAATAACAATGTGCAGGATATAACGGTTAATAAGGTAGGTTGTAAATTTGTAATGCCAATAAAAGGTACTGTTATTTCAGCTACCCCTTCTGATGAGGTGTGTAAAGATGGAGTGAAAATCGCTGCTCAAGGTGGAACAAATGTGGTTGCTTCTGCTTCTGGCAAAGTGATATATGTAGGGAAAGGGCTGAGGTGGTATGGGAATTTGATTATAGTGGAACACAAAGATAATTACATGACTGTATACTCCTATTTAAAGAACATACACGTTGAAATTGGTGATAAAGTAAAGCAAGGTCAAGTGATTGGGTCTGCAGGTAAGTCAAGTACACAAGATAAAGACCCGCAGATGTGCTTCACAATACGACATAATGGCCAGGCAGTCGATCCTTTGATGCATATGAGCTGTGATTAGGTTTGGGTTTGTATGAAATATGACTTTAAAAACGTAGAAAAATTTTATCAAGATAGGTGGGATTTTTCTATTGGCAAAAATAATGAACAAGGGAAATGTTACGTATTGGAAATGTTCCCATATCCATCTGGTAAAATTCATATGGGACACCTGCGCAACTATGTAATAGGAGATGTGATAGCACGTTACAAGAGAGCTTGTGGATTTGAAGTTTTGCACCCAATTGGTTGGGACGCATTTGGATTACCAGCTGAAAATGCAGCAAGAGATAACAATGTTAACCCTGCAGCATGGACAAAAGAGAATATAGATAATATGCGTGCACAATTGAAATCTATAGGTCTTTCTTATAATTGGGAACGTGAACTTTCTACATGTGAGGCTGACTATTACAAGCATGAACAAAAGTTTTTCCTGGATTTTTTAAAACAGGGACTTGTCTATCGAAAAAAGTCGTGGGTTAACTGGGATCCAATAGACCAAACAGTGCTTGCAAATGAACAGGTAGTCGATGGAAAAGGGTGGAGATCTGGTGCAATTGTTGAAAAGCGTGAGTTATCCCAATGGTTTTTAAAGATTACTGATTTTGCCGAAGATTTACTTGAGTGCTTGCAAGGCTTAGAGAATTGGCCAGAAAAAGTCAAAATGATGCAAGATCGCTGGATAGGAAAGTCTGAAGGAGTGACTATAGAGTTTAAAATAGTTGGCCTGAATAAGAAGTTAAAGGTTTTTACAACTTGCCCTCATACTTTATTTGGAGCTTCTTTTTGTGCAGTGGCAATAGAACATCCCATTGTGCAAGATCTTATGAGCAAAGAAATACAGGACCTTATCAGTAGCATAAAAATACAGGGGAAAAATAACGAAAAAGTAGGAATTTACACTGGATTAAACGTCAAACATCCATTTCTTGATAAGGAATTGCCGCTTTACGTAGCGAATTTTGTATTGATGGAATATAGAGAAGGCGCGATTTTCGGGTGCCCTGCACATGATCAGCGTGATTTTGAATTTGCACAGGAATATGATTTGCCGATTATTCCGGTTATTTCTTCAGCCCGTTTGGGTATCATTCCAGCTTGTGATCAGGGTTCTTATACTGGATCCCAGTGTCAAGCTACTAGGATGGCAGATGGTCTAAATGAAGAGTATACTAATAATAGTATAATGTTTAACTCTGAGTTCTTAAACGGATTAACGGTCAGTGAAGCGAGGAAAGTAATAGTTGAAAAGCTTGAAGAAAAAGGAATAGGTAAGAAAACAATAAACTATCGTTTGCATGATTGGGGAGTTTCAAGACAGCGTTATTGGGGATGCCCTATACCTGTTATATATTGTAAAAATTGTGGTACTGTTCCAGTGCCAGAAGAAGATCTTCCTGTGACTCTACCAACAGATGTAGACTTTACAAGTGGCGGTAATCCGCTGGATAAACATCCAACTTGGAAGTTTGTTAATTGTCCAAAATGCAAAGAGCAAGCAGAGCGTGAAACTGATACGTTCGACACCTTTTTTGAGTCTTCATGGTATTTTGCTGCATTTTGTAGTGAAAATAAATCCATCGATAAGAATGCATGTAATCGTTTTATGCCTGTTGATTATTATATAGGTGGGATAGAACATGCGATCTTGCATCTGCTTTACTCACGATTTTTCTGTCGTGCTTTGACCAAATGTGGCTATTTTAATGTTAAGGAACCTTTCTCTACTTTAATCACTCAGGGAATGGTCTGCCATGTAACTTACAAAGACAAGAATGGTAAATGGCTGTTTCCTGAAGAAGCAAAAAGATTGATAACACAAGGTGCTAAGATTCAAGTCGGAAAAGTTGAGAAGATGAGTAAATCAAAAAAGAATACAGTTGACCCAAATTTTATCATAGAGAAGTATGGTGCTGATACTGCTCGCTTGTTTGTGCTGTCTGACACTCCTCCGGAGAAAGATATGGAATGGTCTAATGACGGCGTAGAAGGTTGTTCTCGCTATATAAATAAATTATGGCGTATGGTAATGCAATTCAAGCCTGTCGTCATTCTAAATCAATCCCCCGTCAAACAAGTAGCTGACACTGAGATCCAGAAAGAAGACATGTTGTCACATGCTGGAATGATACCAGATAAAAATGTTACAGGTAAGTTTCTAGGATATAGAAAAAAAATACATAAGCTCTTACACGGACTTACAGATGACTTAGAAAACTGCAGGTTGAACTGTGTAGTGGCAAAATTTCGTGAGATGACAAATTTAATAGCTGAAATAGATGTAAAAACTGGAAAATCTCTCATCAATGAGGGTATATGTATACTAATCAGAGTAGTTGAACCGTTTATACCACACCTGGCTGAGAGCTTATGGCGGGAAATAGGAGGTGAAGGTATGCTATATCTGCAACCTTGGCCAAAAGCTGCCAAGTCACTACTGATTGATGATGTGGTGACTGTGGCAGTGCAAATTAATGGAAAATTGCGTGCAACAATTGAGGTGGCAATTAATTTGCATCAAGAAGAATTGAAGCAAATAGCAATAAATTCTGTATCTAATAGGGTCGATCAAAGTAAAGTTCGCGCTGTATATGCTGTTTCAAATAAGATAGTAAATATAGTTACATAAAAAATCTGAATAGTTTATTTAATTTCTTGACTATATCTTTTTTAATATAAGAGATGTATACTTATGCATTATATATTTTTTTTGTATGAAGAGTTGTATAAAAATGAAGAGATTATGTGTTTTAGTTGTATTGCTCACTTTATCTTTAGCGAGTGCAGCTAATGTTGTGGTAGCTGATTTAGAAGGTCAGTACTATGGCTTAAACTTTGGTGCTAGCTGGGATAATAGCTTTATGATGAAAACCTAGTATTTTTTTTAATTATCATCATGATAAGAACTCTAAATTTGAACTTGAGGTTCTCCTACATATTAATAACATCACTGATAAAAATAGGATGATAGGAGCTAGCTTATTGGCAAATTACTGTTTTTATACTGATCTTAATATTAATCCTATTAAACTATATGTTAGTGGAAGCTTGGATGGACATATCCAGCTCGCGCCTAATTTTGTCATTGGTAATCTGGTATTAAGTCCAAGCAAGCCTAAATCTGCAAGTGATCCTAGTTCTAAAAGTAGAGATGGATCTACAGGTAAAGATGAATCTACACAAGTGAGAGTGAATCTGGCTAGTCGAGCGCTGCAATTAATAGCTGCAGAATGTTATCTCATACAAACTTAAGATCGGTGTTGATTATGAGATAGCTCCATATCTAATTGGCACAGTTGGTATTACCATGTACAGTTTTGAAGGTAGGAATTTGTTATCATTTTTAATGCTGGTCAATTTTTAAATGTATAAATGATTTTTGGTATTTTGTATGAAATGGGAAAAAAGGTAAAAACCCCACGGGTGACAAGTTTTTTTTGACCCCTATAATAATTTTAGCTGGCACTGTGATAGTTTGCTGACGCTTAGTTTAAACGCAACTTGGCTGAGTTTAGAAAAATTTAAAGGACGTGTAGCTGTAATAATTTGATATAACCCGCCAATAAACACCTGAGTTTTTTTACTGAATTTTGTTATTGAACCTGCAGGCCAAAAACAAATTGTGATCAAAAATACCTTTGGTGCTATAGTAATAAGGTTGTTGACACTTGTCAAGTCAGTTTCTCGTTTCATCCAATGCATTACCAAAAACTATGCAAAAAGTCTAATGACAGCCCAAGTATGTGAGTTCAAAATATGTGAACTTTGCTTTATAATTCCTTTAATAGATTATATTAATAACTTTATAGAATATGTTGTGATTACAAATATAAATACTGTCGCGCTTCAGGGGATTAACGTAGTAAATGTTAATGCGCAAATTCCATGGCAAATGGTATTTCTGCCTTTAATATTGTTGATTGCCAGATAAAACCATTGCGGAGTTTAAGGAGCACATCAAAGCAGTATTAAATTAATTAATCTACTGCTATATCCTAAAAGAGTCACAGTCAATTTTTCCTATGTAGATTTGCTGAAAGAAGGCAGTCACTATAACTTAACTATTGCTGTTAGACTGCTTGTTATAATGTATATTATACCAGTTGAAGAAATTCAGTCTTATATCATTATGGGTGAGCTTGCCTTTAATGGCAAGGGTATCTCAGTTTCAGAGTTTTGCTGGCGGTAATTAATGCAAGGGAAAAATAAAGGAGTAATTTGCCCTAGGGGAAATGGAGTAGAGGCTTCGTGGGTAAAGAGTGTTTCAGTTTTGGCTATAGAAAAATTAACCAATATCATCAGGCATTTTAAGGGTGAGCAGTTAATTAAACCAGTGATTTTTAGTAAACCAAAAGAAAAGAAATCGATTCCTGATATGAAGGATATCAAAGGCCAAGTTGTGGTAAAAAGGGCAGCTGAAATTGCAGCAGCAGGTAGCGCAATATGCTTCTTATTAGACCTTCCGGTACTGGAAAGTCAATACTTGCTAAACGGTTTATAGGACTGCTGCCTGACTTGACTGAGCAGGTGATGATTGATGTAAACATCATTTTTAGCATAACGCAGGTTGATAATGAGATATTAAAAATAACTAGTTCCTTTCGTGAACCTCATCATTCATGTTCAATACCTGCAATGATAAGAGAAGGAAAAAATGCAAAGCCTAGAGAAATCACCATGACTCATAATGGAATATTGTTCCTTGACGAATTACTGGGGTTTCTGAGACTTGTGCTCGACTCTCTACGTCAACCACTTGAAGATAGAAAAGCTAAGATTTCAAGGGTGAACGCTCACATTACTTATACAGCGCGTTTTTAACTAATCGCTGCAATGGACCCCTGCAGATATGTGTGGTTACTTAGAAAGCACAAGTAGATCATGCAATAGAACCACGAAATGCGGCACGGATTATAAAAACAGAATATCAAAACCATGCTTAATAGAATAGATACGTGCATTGAAGTTCTAATATTAACATACTTTCTCCTAAAACTTACCTAGGGGAGAAAGTACTGTGACAGTATAAGAAAAAAGTAATGGCAGTAAGAAAATTCAACCTGAGCACTATAGTGGGTTAAATATTTGTTGCAATTCAGAAGTAAGTAATGAAACATTAAATAAATTTACCAAATCGAATCAAGCGGGACTAGAATTGCTAAAATACGTGCTGAAAGAAAACTACATTTCCAATCGAGGCTACACACGCATATTAAGAGTTGCAAGAACCATTGTAGGTCTTGCGAAAAGTGAGAAGGTAAAAAGAGCACATATTGCTGAAGCGCTAAATTATAGAATAAGAGTATATTAACAAGCTAATATACTTGACAGGGGGGTTTTTCTTATTATATTACCATTATAAATAAAAATTTAACATTCTATTTAAGGAGTAGAATTATGACAGTAAATATTTTAGAAAATGATTCCTTTATTAAAGCTAATGAAAAAGGATATAAGGATTCTGATAGAGGATTTTGGAGTACAACTAAAGGAATTGCTGACGCGAATTGGCAATACGTATGCCATCATCCATACAAAACAGCTGTGGTTATTCTTGGTACACTTTCAGTGGTAGCGCTTACAGCCGCTTACTTTTTGAGCCCAGCTTATACAGCTTTTATTGGTGTAGCTGGAGCAAAAATTGCAACGCTTGTTAACCCTGCTATTACTGGATTGCCTGCACTTGCAGTTGCTCATCCACTAGTTACTGGTTTAATCGTTGCTGCTTCAGTGGTGGCTTTAATAGCTGCGCCTATATATGCATGGATGAACAGCAGTAAAGCAAGCCAAATTGAGAAAGTACGCGAGTTGCTTAAAGATGAAAAACCAGCGAGCAAGATAGGTGAGCTTAAGGAAATATTTAAAATCTCAACAGAGGAAGAAAAAACGCCTGCGTAGATTAGTGCAACTTTCAGTGAAAAGGGATAGGTCTCTGTCCCTTTTTCTTCTAAATATTTTCTATTTTTTGCATCACTTGGGGTAATACAGTAACTGCATAGGCATTGGGTTTCAGAAATTCAAGTAGCTCATAAAAGTGCAAAAAACTACTTGACAAGCTTTGCTATTTCTCTTACCACGATAGTGAAGCTGTTTTATATAATTTCCCAATCTGTGCAGATTAAAATGATAGGAAGATCTTCTGTTTAGTCTACTATTATTTAATTTTTTGCACTATGTGTACCTTATATCTTTATGAAATTTTAGGTTTTTACCTATACAAGCTGAGATGCACTTATAAAGTGTTGTAAGACATCATTCGATGTCAATTTAGAATAAAGAGTTAGTAACTAGCTACTCTAGTTTTTTTACCTTTTTTTCATCTTAGTAAGTTTCTTAGTATTCATAGCTAAAGGTTATGCTAAGCTATTTTAGCTATAATATCTTATATAGAAAAAGATGCAGACTGTTGAGTAATACTGCTTGTTTAATATTCACCATTTATTAATTGATTATAAATATTAGTATAAATGTTAAAAATAAGTAAATCCGTTTACTATTTATGTCTGTAGGGATGAAAAGTGTTTGCATGTTGTTAAAAAGGTAGTAACTTATTATCAAGTGAATTCACTAAATTTTGAGTAATTTAAATGTCAATTGACCTTAGTTTGCCAGAGCTACCCGTATTATATCCAAGAATCACCGTTGTGGGAGTGGGCGGTGCTGGTGGGAATGCTGTAAACAACATGATCCAGTCTAATTTGCAAGGAGTGAATTTTGTTGTAGCAAATACCGATGCTCAAGCACTAGAAAAATCATTATGTGATAAGAAAATTCAGTTAGGTATTAATTTAACTAAGGGTCTTGGTGCTGGTGCTTTGCCTGATGTTGGCAAGGGTGCAGCAGAAGAGTCAATCGATGAGATTATGGAGCATATAAAAGATAGCCATATGCTTTTCATCACGGCAGGGATGGGTGGTGGCACTGGAACAGGCGCAGCACCAGTAATTGCAAAAGCAACAAGAGAGGCAAGAGCTGGAGTTAAGGATAAAGCGTCAAAAGAAAAAAAGATATTGACTGTTGGAGTTGTAACCAAACCATTTGGCTTTGAAGGTGTGCGCCGTATGCGTATTGCGGAACTTGGGCTTGAAGAATTACAAAAATACGTAGATACGCTTATTGTCATTCCAAACCAAAACTTATTTAGGGTTGCTAATGAAAAAACTACATTCTCTGATGCGTTTAAACTTGCTGACAACGTACTGCATATTGGCATTAGAGGGGTGACTGACTTAATGGTTATGCCAGGGCTCATTAATCTTGATTTTGCTGATATAGAAACAGTAATGAGCGAAATGGGTAAAGCAATGATTGGTACTGGGGAGGCAGAGGGAGAAGATAGAGCTATCAGTGCTGCAGAAGCTGCGATATCTAATCCTTTGCTTGATAATGTGTCAATGAAAGGGGCGCAAGGAATATTGATTAATATTACCGGCGGTGGAGATATGACTCTGTTTGAGGTTGATGCTGCGGCGAATAGAGTGCGCGAAGAAGTAGACGAAAATGCAAATATAATATTTGGTGCTACCTTTGATCAAGCAATGGAAGGAAGAGTGAGGGTCTCTGTTCTTGCAACTGGCATTGATTGTAGCGTTACTCATGATAACAAGCAAGAAACTTCATCTGTAAATCAAGATGAGACTTCAGAGGAGAAAAAGTTCGAGTGGTCTTACAGCCAAACTCTACTTCCAGAGGCAAAACAAGCTGAACAAGTAAGTGAAGGAGTTAAGTGGAGCAGCAATATCTATGATATACCAGCTTATTTAAGAAGAAAGAAGTAATGCAATTTTGGCTACTTAAGTCAAAGCCAAGTAAATTATTCATGGCAAAGATGAAAAGAGAGCAGGTAGTCAGGTGAAGTGGTATATGCAACTATCAACATCAAAATTGTATGAAAACTATGAAATTAGGTGATTTTGCATTTTTTTATCATACAGGTAAAGAGAAAGTGATATTTGGAGTAGTTGAAGTATTTAAAGAACACTATCATGTTAATGGTTCTGGGTTTGGGTTGATAGATGTGAAATTTTCTAAGCCTTTACTTAACCAAGTAACTTTAAGCGATATAAAAAGAAATCCGCTTTAAAAAACATGGTCATTTTAAAACAAACACGCTTATTAATTTTTCCAGTCTCAGAAGTTGAGTGGAATGAAATAATAAAAATGAGTGATGTGTAATACTTGTCATTTCAGTTTCCAAATGATGTCGTTCCAGTGTGTAATATCTTTCTTGGTATATTACTCATGTTAGAAGTGAATATTCTTGATAAGAAGTGGTACAGCATTGTAGAAGATCCAAAGGGCTTTACATTGAACATTATAAATGCCTCTCTCAAAGAGTTGAAAATAGACCAATATAAACCGAATATATCAATCGCTCTTGCTGATGATAATTTGCTGCATCAACTTAATTTAAGATTTAGACAGATGAATAAGCCAACTAATGTGCTATCATTTCCGTGTGAACAATTATCTAGTGAATGCGACTTAGGAGACATAGCTATTTCAATAGACACAGTAAGAAAAGAATCAGATGAGTATCATATACCCATTCCAGCTCATGTTGCACATATGTTAGTGCATGGGTTATTGCATTTACTTGGCTATGATCACCAGAAAAAAGGTGAGGAAGTTGTAATGAAAAATCTGGAAGGTAAGATTTTAGCTTCGCTTGGATACAATATGTGTGCAATTTAAAAGGGATTTAATAAAAATATAGTGGATGATGTTAAAATATGTTATCTACAGAGCAAAAGGGTTTTTAGCTATAGATGATAAAAGATAAGCAATATGGTTCAGTTTTTTTTGCCAAAAAATTCTAAAATTAATAAAAAGGGCAAGGTTTACCCTGCTCCTACTAAAGCGAAAAATGTTAGGAGATTTCAAATTTACCGTTGGTCTGCTGATGACAAAAAAAATCCTAGAGTAGACACGTTTTTCATTGATATGGATAATTGTGGCTCTATGGTGCTTGATGCATTGATAAAAATAAAGGATGAAATAGATCCTACCTTAACTTTTAGACGTTCTTGCAGAGAAGGAATATGTGGGTCTTGTGCTATGAATATTGATGGGACCAATACTCTTGCATGTACTAAATCTATACCAGATATAAAGGGTGATGTAAAAATATATCCATTACCTCATATGTATGTAATAAAAGATCTAGTTTCAGACTTGAGCCAATTTTATGAGCAATATAAGTCAGTTAATCCTTGGTTACAGGCAGATAAGCCTAACCTGCTAAATCAAGAATATTCGCAATCTCCTGAAGATAGAAAAAAACTGGATGGCCTTTCTGATTGTATATTATGTGCTTGCTGCTCGACTGGTTGTCCAAACTATTGGTGGAATAATGATAAATTTTTAGGACCAGCAATACTATTACAAGCTTACAGATGGATTGCTGATAGTCGTGATAATAAAACAGATGAAAGACTTGATGCCTTAAATGACCCATTTAAGTTGTATCGTTGTCATACAATAATGAGTTGCACAAAAACCTGCCCTAAAGGGCTTAATCCAGCAAAAGCAATAGCGAAAATAAAACAGCTTATGGTAGAGAGAAAAGGATTTTAAATTTTATCTTTTGTACTCTTTGTATGCAAAGAGCAAGCCTTCTGAAGCATAGGGTATCGTTAGTATTCTGAATACTTTTCCATTTGTGAGATGGATCGTATCATTATGTGGCCCAAATAGTTTTTTAAACAACTCATGCCTTTGGTTACTAATGGTTTGGAAATCTTCTTTTTCTAAAAGCTTTTTAGGTTCGAATAGATAAAGCATGACTTCATAATAAGTTGGATAAGATACTAAAAATTTTGCGTCAAACTGAAAGGTTTTTACAAAAGCGTTATTGTAAAACTTTAGTTTTTGATTCTTACTATATATTGCGATAGCAATTGGTAGCTCCTCAAGTAAATTTTTCTGTGTAGCTAGATAACTATCTAATTCAGCACGTAACCCCTCTGCATCACTGATATCTTTTCCATACATTACCATACTGCCGGAACTTCGTATTGGAATTTTAATAAAATCAAAGATCTTGCGTTCATTTTTACAAGTGATCACATGCTTTCCTAATTTTGTGTTGTAGACGCTGCTAATGACAGCCAATCTCTGAGAACTGTTTATATATTTATCATAAAACAAATTATGAAACTTTACTTTTTTATTTTCATCATATTTTAGTATTGGAAACGGCAAAGAGTTGAAAATATTTCTATAATTCTCTATTTCTTGTGTGAGCTTATTATTTTCTAACTCAAGTGCATTGGCTTTTATCTTGTAGTCTGAGATATTTCTTATCCACAACAGCACACCAATCACTTTGTTAAAATCGTCTATTATGCTTCTACCATAACACATACAATAAACTTCACCGTCTTTTGACTTTAAATCCAAAGTGAAAGATTTATTTATTTCCTTTGCTTCGGTGAAATTTTTAATTAAGCTTTCCGATTGCTCAAAAAAGTTTACGAACTCATTGAATGAGTAAAAAACAGTATTAAGTAAAATTAATAAGTTAGGAGAAAATTTTTCTATGCGTTTTTTTGCATCCCAAATGTAAAACCCATCATCTACAGTATCAATTAAATTATTTATTATAATATTTTGGTGTTGTAGGCTCTTAATTTTATTATCCACTTTCAATTTAGAATAAGAAAGAAAGAATAATATTAAAATTAACAATAAAACTACTTCGTACAGAAAAAACATAGTACCTTTAAAACAGACGTAAAAATTTATAACCTCTTGGTAAGGGTATGTTAAGTTACGCTGAAGAAGTGTACAAGTAAAGATTGCCTAATATCTGAAAACCCAATCTCTTATAAAGGTTGACAGAAGGTTTCATGCAATGTGCTACTACATGTTTGCATTCAAGCTGCTGAATTATTTTGATTCTATCTAAAACCATTTGTGTACCTATCCCACGATTTCTATAAATTGGCAAAACTCCATCACTGTAAAAACCGGCTACGCTGTCTTGAATATAAAAGCCGCATGTTCCAATAATTTCATCGTTTAGTGTTACAAGAAAAAATCTTAATCCTGAGTTTTTATCATCATAATTTGATAATCCGCGAAAAAATGTGCTAACAATTCCAATACTGTGGTGAAAAATCTTAGAAGTATATGAATCTAGCTGTTTTAAGAGGTTGCTACTAGTTACAGCGTTCAACTTTAAGCCTGGAACAACATCAGCGGGCAAGAAGTAATTTTTCATGTTAAGTAAAACTTTTTTTGGTGTGCTGACGTGTTTTATTCCACACTTTTCTAAAATGCCCTGTGTCTTTGTATGCGAATTCATTACCCATGTTGCTTCTATATTTCTTGCTCTAAGATAATCTAAAGTTTTTTGTACAGAAAGCTCAGTACATTGGTCTTCACAAAACACAAAATTGAATAATGACTCTCTAGTACCATTTATTGTGAATGTAACATTATCGAATTTGTCATGCACTTCCCACTTAGATAAATTTGCTGCATAAAGTATATAATCCTTTAGATTTTGAATAACTAAGCTTGAATAGTAAATTTTCTTATCCCGCATACACAGACAATAGACAATAAAAAGCCCCTATAGGAACACAGGCTAAAATTGCAGCTATAATATCATCCAGCATAATGCCTAGAGGACCTTTGATATTTTTATCAATCAAATTTATAGGCCACGTTTTTATTATATCAAAAAACCTAAAGAAAAGAAAGCACAACAGCAATAAAGGGCAACTCACCTCTTGGTTTAGCAATACTGAAATTAGAAATATTGTCAGAAATTGACCAACTACTTCATCAATCACTACCTCCTTTGGATCATGTGAAGTCTGGTAATGTTTTATATAATTATCTGTGGACCACAATCCGATTAAGAATAAGAAAAGGATAATTGCTGCACCTAAAATTTTGTCACTTAGTACTAGGAGAACAATTGGGTAAGCAGCTAAGCTGCCTACAGTGCCTGGCATTTTTTTTACTGTCCCAGATAGCCACCATGTTGATATCAATTTATATAAAAATTTCACAGTACACAAAACTATAAAATTAACCTACAAAAACGGAAATAGTATCCTCTATAGATGCACTTTCATACAATAATCTATATACTGCTTCACATATAGGCATTTTTATCTTTAGTTTCTCTGCTAAATTAAATGCAGATTGAGCGGTACTAAAACCTTCAATCACTGACTTACCCTCTGACAGAGTCTGCTGAGCATCAAAGCTATTGTTACTACTACCTATTTTAAACCCAAAGGACAGGTTTCTTGAATTTAAGGATGTACATGTCATAATTAGGTCACCCAGACATGCAGGTCCAAGTAGCGTATCTATGTCTATACTAACGCTATCTGTTTTTGCTAGATATAAGGTCTTTACTTCATTCATGCTTTTTGTTACCAGTGCTGCGTGGGCATTAAATCCAAGTTTTTTACCCAGAACAATTCCACATGCTATAGCAAAAACGTTCTTTAGTGCTGCGCAGATCTGTACTCCTACAACATCGCTACTGAAGTGCAATTTTATGTTTTCCTGCTGTAGTTCTGATATTAGCTTTGAACCTAATGTGTCATCTTGACATGCAAGAACCATTGAATATGGTAATTTTTTTGCAACTTCTATAGCGAAACTTGGACCTGAAAAAATAGCAACCGGATTGTTAGGTAAAACTTCATTTACTATTTCACTTGGTAGTTTTAATGTAGATTTTTCTATCCCTTTACAGGCTAAAATTATTGCTACATCTTTTTTTAAGTTACAATCGTGTAATTGCTGACATACTTTCCTAAGAGACTGAGTAGGAACAGCAAAAATCATTGCTGAAGCGTTAACTGTTTCTTTAATAGCCAATTTTACTGATACGTTTTCAGGAATTTGACAGCCTAATAATTTGTCGCTTTCTCTTGTTCTGCTAATTGATTCAAATGTGGTTTTATTGTGAGTCCATAGAATTACATTTTGCTTACCACTCAGTGAATTTGCAATTGCTGTACCCCATGCACCAGCACCTAAAATTGATATTGTCACACAGTGTTCCTGGAAAGTATTACTTATACTTTAGAATAGCAGAATAAGTAAATTAAAAATATAATATAGGTTATAAGATAGTTAAATATTTATTAACCTAAGTATTCTTTTAATAGCAACAACTTTAGTTCAATGTTTACTAAAAACAGTGTTATTTTTATGATATATATTATATCTATTATATTTTAGATCTGTTGATATAATTTTGAAATGATATGTTTACTGTTAGTAATTTTGGCCGTTTATCAATAAAAGTTTGATTTGTTACTTTCCTTAGTTATATATATTACTAAAATTATAAATTATTTACGGGGTGTAAAATATGCGTATATTACTAATTGAAGATGATCAAGTCAGTGCAAAGACTGTAGTTAACGCTTTGACTTCTGATGGGCACTTTTGTGATGTTGTAACTTCTGCGCAAGACTACAACAACAATATGGTTTCCTCAAATGGAGATCACTATGACCTAGTTATTCTAGATATACACTTACCTGGTGATATTGATGGGTATGATATACTGTTAAGGTTAAGAAGTGCAAAGATTAAAGTTCCTGTCTTGATACTTTCATGTATATCTGCTGTTAATCATAAAGCTAAGGGACTTGGGTACGGTGCTGATGACTACTTAACTAAACCATTTCATAAGAGTGAGCTACTTGCTCGAATAAAAGCAATAGTACGTCGTACTAAAGGCCATCCTGAGTCAGTGATAAAGATTGGTAATATAAACATCAATTTTGATCACAGGGTTGTTGAGGTAAAAGGTAAAACAGTTCACCTTACTAATAAAGAATATTCTATGATAGAATTGCTAGCGTTACGTAAAGGAACAGTATTAACAAAAGAAATGTTTTTAGATCATCTTTATAACGGCTTAGATGAACCTTCAGATAATAAGATAGTTGATGTCTTTATGTGCAAATTGCGCAAGAAACTTGAAAGTGCAAATGATGGAAAAAGCCACATAGAAACCGTTTGGGGCAGGGGTTATGTCCTGAAAGAGTATGTTGATGAGGAAGAGTATTCCAGTATTAATGTAGGGGAAAATAGTAGTGACTATCAAGCAGAACAGGTTAAGGACAATGCATAAAGTGCTTGCATGTTTTTAAGTATAGCGTGACCTATGTTTATATGAATGTCTAGGTGAAATATAAGCCGAGTTCTGTTTATGTAGCTATTTATCTAGAGTAAATGTTACCATTTACTGCATGCGATTTACCCGAGTAGATATGAAGAAAACATAAAGTCTACTCTTATTTAATCTTGCTCCTAATGTTGGTTACTTGACTACCAATGTTGCCATTGCTATGGTGTGCTCTTACCACACCTTTTCACCCTTACCTAAGAATATTTAGGCGGTAATTTTCTGTAGTCCTATAACTGGAGTTACCTCCGGCGGGTGTTACCCGTCACTATTTTTCCTTGGAGCCCGGACTTTCCTCTGCTGTGTTTACCACACAACAGCAGCTACTTATTTCACCTAGAAATTATATTTTAACATGAAAATCATGAAAGTAAAATAATTTCCCTACTAGTCAATGGTATGCTATTAAACATCAAGCGATAGCTAGAGATGATGTCCTGATATATCATTGCTGTCACAAGATAATCTTCTAGACTCTAAACTTCTACTGCTTACAGGTGATGAACTGCTTAATTGGCTACTGCTTTCTACTGATATGCCATTTAGCACTATTTCAGGACTGCTTGTTCTGCTGTTACTGATAAAAAATTCCTTATTGCTATTTGAATGTGATTGATTTTCATAATCCAAATTAGCTAATTCTGATACAAGAATGGTATTGCAATGGCGGTATTCTTTTACGTATTTGTATACTATAAATCCTCCTTATTATTCCAATAAAACTTACTGCTCCAAATACAGATCCAACTTGCCTCATTAGGTTTACCTGCTATACACGTCAAGCGGTTGTATAGAAGGGATGGATTAAGGAAATAAAGTCGTAATAAATATAGGAGTTGTTGATTCTTTTATTCTTCTAGTACTTGGTATAGTAAATAATGTTTGTGTAGTTTCCTCTAAATTTGTTATTGAAACGTGAGTTGACGTTGTTACTTGTTCAGTTACTGTTGTTGTTTGTGAGGTAACAGCTACTGTTATAGGTTCCATTGTTGTAGACTTTTCAGTACTTGTTTAAGTTGTTAATTCTGTTGTTGAAGGCTAAGTAGCCTCTACAGCGTCAGCTTTTATTGTATCAGTAATTGCAGTGGTTGGCGTTTTCGTAGAAGTCTCAACTTTCTCTGTATTAGTTTATAGGGGCAAAGGTAATGCTGGAAATAATGCTGTGCGTAAATTGACCGTTAATGATACTAACAAAATTGCTGAGAACTTTAATACTATTTGTTGGTATTATTATTACCTTGTTAATGTTTTTCAGAGTTTTTATGACTAAAAATTATGATATTTTCCCACTGATTGCGGTTATAGTAAAATTGTCTTGGCCACTATCTTTAATGTACAATTGCCCTACATAATCTTCAAATTCATAATCAAGAAAGTTCAATATTGATCCATTTTTAAATATAGTTACTATACGTACCTCTGCTTGTTAGTTGATTGGTAGTTTTCAAGAAAAGCAACTAGATCTTTGTCTTTAGTTTGCTTCGCGTACTGTAAAAAGCTTATTTCATGTTCACTAGGGAAAGATGACGTTTTATTTATTTGACCGTTTCTATTACCAAGTAAAAAGTCGTTAACTCCTTTTTCATCCTTCAGATCCTTAATTACTTCAGCCACATTAAATTTAAAAATGTGCGTTTTCTTACTTCTTAATTCCCAATAATTCTTTTCCTCACTTGTGAATAGAGCATTGTATTTTCGTTTAATGCAATTTACCCCGCCGCGGATGTTAAACTTGAACAATTTCCTTTCTATAATCTTATTTTTTCTATCTGATACTTTAAATTTTCCATTCTTGTCTGATTTTAAATACTAAGAGACTAAAGTTTGGTCTTTAAATTATGGGCAATTACAATAATATTGCATTATCACCCTTAACTGCCTTTGGTTAGAGGAATTACTGCCTTTATTTGCAAGACTGCTACTATTGATATTTTTTTTAGTTTAGCTTTACCTAAACCTTCAACTGAAGGAGCATTGGTTGACTGCTTAATTTTGTAAGTGTCCAACATTAAACCTTTGATGTATTTTTTCCCTTCTTCGAGAAAGATAACCACAACTTTATCTATTTCGGCTGAATCTTCTATTAATGTAAGGTTAGTTGGTCTTTGAGTTCATTTGCTATGTTGATACTTGTATCACACTTGTATTTTTTTGGTTAAGATAAAGGGCTGGTAAGTAATTTTACCTTGCTGCTTCCATTGCTGTTATCTTGATAGCTAAGTCCATAAGCAACTCCGTTATCCTCGATCAACCCTGCGTTTTGGGGTTAGAATCTATTGCTTCTTTAACTTCTGTGTATTCGAGTTAATTTCGAGTAACTTCTTAATATAAATATAGTTTTATATAATTTTTTAATAAAAAGAATTATTATATTACTATTTTAATATAACAATATCGATAAAAGTACTAACTAAGATTAATAAATCAATTCCTTATTTCAATATTCTGAGGCAGTATATTAGAAGCTAGACTTCCTGCATTACCTACTCATCTAAGTACAACCATTATAGCTGTCATCCAAGTGGCTAGCTAGTGTCTAGTTTTTTTAGCATATATAGAAAGGATTAAGTGCAAAAACTACCTGACAAACCTCGCTAGCCCCCTTATCCCGATACTGGAGGTATTAAGTTACCTTCAATCTGTGCAGATTAAAATAATAAAGTGTTATATAGTTAGCATCTTATGTTTAATTTTTTGCACTATATGTACCTTATGTCTTCACAATATTTCTAATTTTTTACCTATATAAGTTGAAACTCGCTTATAAAGCGTTTAGGACAGTATAATATACTAATTTGCAGGATTAGAGAGTAAATACTATCACCATAATATATCTTTTGCCTTTTTTTTGCCTAGTAAATTTCTAAAACATTTATGACTAAAGGTTAGTTGCAATAAAAAACAACTAAGTCGCGATTACTAAGTATTTAAAACATAAAAAAACGCTAGTGTTTTTAAATAGATATTAACTAGGGCTTCTTTTGTCTTTTTCTTACTTGGTGGATTTCTTAAATATTTGTAGCTGAAAATTTACTGACAACAGCTGCTTATTGGTGCCGCGGCGGTATAACGTCTAGTCTGCGTTAGCTACAGATAAGTAAATTGCCTTTTTTCTGCTGAGTTTGAGTTACGCAAGAAGTCTACTGGACCACTCGCAATTTTTGCAGGTAGTTATATAGTTTGAGTTAGATATACTTCTTGACAGCAATCGTGTATCATTCTATAATGAGTATACTTGCAGTACGAGGTTATATGGGCCTTTTTAGCAGCATTAAAGAATTCTTTAGCCCTAGAGTGAGCCAAATTATTGGCCTAGAGATAAACTTGAAGCTGAAATAAGTAAAGTTCTTTCTGATAAATATATTTATAATGTTGAGAGAAGTAATTTAACAGTAAAGGTACTTCATAAAAATCTTAAAGATGAGAAACTAAAAGATATTGAAGACACTACCAACAATGCTTTAAAAAGATGCTGTAGGTTTTTTGATATTCAAGTTAACGATTATGTAAGTTTCCTTATTTTTATGCTGGAGAATGGGAACTAACTTGCTGGGTTTTGAAAAAGTATATGACTTTGATCTACCAAAACTTGAACTGGATTGACAGTTAATAACAACTACCTTCAGTATAAGGAGCTTTTAAAATCTTCAGCTTCAAATATGTCTTTCTTTCTTAATGACAGTAGAGTGATTACGTTAAATATCATATTTTTCATGAATTTACCCATTGTATTCAGTTTCTTAAGTTTTATCAGCCAGTAATTGAGGATTTTCCGCCAAAACTTCAATTACCAGTTTTTAAAGAAACTGCAGACTTTATGGCGTGTGAGAAAACATATAGTGGGCTTGAAAAAAGCTATATGTAAGTCTCGTTTTGAGCAGGGGTTGATAAGGTTATAAATCCGAACACTTAAGTTTATACAATATATATTATGGTTATTATGATCAAACACATGATAATCCTTAATAAACAGGGATTATAGTATCAAAATACTTGAATGATCAGCATTCTGAGGCGATTGTTAAACAATTTTACTGCACTGCATAAGGAGATTATAAGTGTTACCATGATCTGCAAAATGAAATATAAGAAATGAGTAGAAACAAAGAGTTCACAGACTGGGTAAATAAATAATATCACTCTGCAGATAGTATGATGCTATAGAACGCTGTTTCTCAAAAATCAGCAATTGCAATTGTTAGCTCTTCAAGTATAATCTATTGAGATTTACATGAGCTTTACAGATGAAAGGAAAAGAAGAGCAGTTTAGTTTTACATCAGAAAATCTCAAAAAAGCAAAAAAATTTATAGAGGTGTACCCAAAAGGCAAAGAAGGGAGTGCTGTTATGCCTTTACTATATCTTGTTCAAGAGCAATGTGGATGGGTTCCTGAACCCGCTATGTGCTACGTTGCTGACATGCTGCATATTCCACATATTCGTGTATATGAAGTGGCAAATTTTTATACCATGTATAATTTAAAACCAGTGGGTAAATATCTGATACGAGTTTGTAGGACAACTCCCTGCTGGTTATGCAGTAGTGAAGAAATTTTAAATACCTTTAAAAAGAAACTTGGAATTAACATAGGTGAAACTACTAAGGACAATCTGTTCACTTTAAAAGAAGTTGAGTGCTTTGGTGCGTGTGTCAATGCTCCTGTTGTGCAGATCAATAATGATTTTTATGAAAATCTTACTCCTGAAAAAGTAGAAAGCATTATAGCAGAACTTTCTAATAAATAGATGAGAGGAGACTTTGCATTCAAGATAATTAAACAATCAAATTCTGCAAGAGCTGGAACAATTAAAACTCCGAGTGGAAACATAGAAACACCAGCATTTATATTTTGTGCAACAAGAGCTGCAATTAAAGCTGCGGATATCGAAAGGATCAGTGAAGCAGGTACTCAAATAATACTTTCTAACACCTATCATCTAATGCTCCAACCAGGGGAGAATACTGTTGCAAAACTTGGTGGTCTGCGCAAGATGATGGGATGGAATGGGCCAATGCTAACTGACTCAGGTGGATACCAGATATTTAGTTTGGGACACGGGTCAGTTTCGGAAGAGATAAAGGGAATAAGAAAAAAACAAAAAACTCTGATTAAAATTGATGAGGATGGGGCAATTTTTCGTTCTTACATTAATGGTAAAGCTTACTGTTTAACTCCTGAGAGATCTATACAAATTCAGCAGAAATTAGGTGCAGACTTAATTCTAGTTTTAGATGAATGCACTCCGTTTCACGTCAGCAAAGAATACACAAGAAGATCAATGCTCATGAGTCACAAGTGGGCTGAGCGTTCTTTGAATGAATTTGGAAAAGATGATAATGGCAAACAAGCGCTGTATGGAATTAGCCAAGGCGGAGTATACCGAGATTTGCGTAGAGAAAGCTGTTATTTTATTAATAATTTACCATTTTTTGGTCAAGCAATAGGTGGATCGCTTGGTCGAAGTAAAGAACAGATGTATGATGTAGTTTCCTTTACTATGGAGCACTTAAAAAAAGATAGGCCTACTCATTTACTTGGTATTGGTAGAATTGTGGATATTTTTTATGCAGTAGAGGCTGGAATTGATACATTTGATTGCGTACATCCAACCCGCTTGGCAAGACATGGTGGTGCACTTATTAAAGTGAAAAATAGAAATACCATTTCTTCAAGGTACAAAGAGCATATTAATTTGCGAAATCAACAATTTGAACTAGACGGTAATCCAATTGAGGGTGATTGTTTATGTTTTACCTGCAGAAAATATTCGAGAGCTTATATACATCATTTATTGAAAACTAAAGAACTGCTAGCCTATACTCTCATTACCATTCACAATGTTTTCTTTATGAATAAATTGATGAAGTCGATAAGACAAGCAATATTAGATGATAGGCTGGATCAGGAGAAAAGTAATTGGGTTGGTGAAGTATAGTTAGTTGACTATGAAGTATAAAAACATAGCAGTTTTCTGTGATTTAAGTATAATTCTAACTTTACCTAATTAAAAAGATGAATTATTTGGTGGACTATATTTTAGCATCTCTTTCCTTACCATTTTTTATTACTGAAAATTATTTGTTAATTACTGCACTGGTTCCGCTTTTAAGCGCAGTAGTTATTCTTTTTACTGGTAAATGGCCTACGGTAAGTAATGGCATTACTGTTGCTTCTTCTGTGCTTCTATTTGTATATACATGTCTATGCACTTTATATTGGGCATATGGCGATCATTCTCAGTTTATCCTCATAAATTTTGGCAACAATTTGCATGTTAGTTTAAAGCTAGAGTCTACTGGAGTAGTGTTTAGTTTATTAATATCATTTTTATGGATATTAACCAGTATATACACAATATATTATATGCAGAACAACTATCCTGATAGTAATTACTCAGATTTCCTATGCTTTCTTTTGGTATCGATCAGCTGTACAATGTTTATTGCTTTTTCCGGCGATTTGCTTACTACGTTTGTTTTTTATGAACTTTTGACTATCAGTACTTACCCTCTTGTTACCTATAACGCAACAAATGAGTCAACGATAGCTGGACGTTATTATTTTGGTGTGTTGTTTTTTTCTTCCTTAGTACTGTTTTTTCCAGTTCTTGGTCTCTTGTATAATGAATTTCATACTTTAGACTTTGTGAGCAGTGGAATATTTGAATTTGATACCTCACTCGTTACTTTTACTGCAGTGTGTTTCACTATGCTAATTTATGGCTTAGGCAAAGCTGCATTAATGCCAATGCATTTTTGGTTACCAAGAGCGATGGTTGCACCAACTCCTGTAAGTGCATTGCTACATGCTGTTGCTGTTGTAAAATCTGGGGCTTTTATTATCGTAAAAGTCATATTATACACTTTCGGTATCGATAATTTGCAGCGCTTTGCACAACAAAATTGGTTTGCTGGAGGGTGGCTTCCATATGCTGCAGGATTTACCATCATTGCTGCTTCACTTATTGCGTTAAAGCAGAAAGAATTAAAAAGATTGCTTGCTTACTCTACTGTTTCTCAGTTGTCATATATTATACTATTTGCTTCAATTTTTAGCGACCTCAGTGCAAGAGTTGCAATTTTCCAATTAGTTTGTCACGCATTTGCAAAAATCACTTTATTTTTCATTGCAGGCAGTATAATAACGAAAACAGGTGAAAAATATATAGATAGAATTCACGGCATAGGACGAAGTATGCCAGTTACCATGGTAGCATTTGCTATAGGTGCGTTATCTATGATAGGAGTGCCACCTGCTTCAACTTTCTGGGGTAAGTTTCTCATTTTTCAAGCTGTTTTTAACTCTGGCAATATAGCGCTTTCTGTATTTGTCACTCTAGTATTAACTGTAGGCACTGTACTCAATGCTATGTACTTTTTGCCAATAATTTACAACGCTTTTTTCTCAAAATCTTCCAAGAATTTTTTTATTAAAAAAATACCTGTTTTTCTAATTTTACCACCAGTTATCACTGCGATATGTACTTTTATTATTTTCCTTGTGACACCATTTATTTTGCCACTTTGCTGAATAGATGTGACTTTGAGTTTATATTATCGCTTACCCTTTGCAAAAGGCATGTTTTCGTTAAATAAACAGACTGTACTTGATCCGTTTCTTAAGGTAAACACCGAGCCTACTCTTTCAATTATAAGGTAATCATCGACTGTACGAAAATTTACTAGAGACTCGTACCCTGCAGAATCAACCATAAAAACTGCCGGAAAATCAGAATTTACCTTATTGAATTGCAGATATGTAAATCTCCCATCATCGAAGGCTTTAGTTGGTATTATTGACTGGCTGCCCTTAACATGTGAGATGGAATAATTAAAATTTATGCCCTTCTTTACAACTTCAATATCATTTATATCGGGAATAGTGGTGGGGTTAGCTTGTTCAAGGATATCACCATTGTTGGTTGTGTAAATTTCATCACTGCTAAATAGTGGATAAAGAAATCTTACTTCATATGCTAATCTTGGATCATCCAATCCGGTTGCTTCTTCAGCATGAAGTTCAAAGTAATAGACTCTTTTATTAGTAATTACAGTTGCGTTAGTGTCAGCAATATCATCTATAGGCTTGATAAACAACCTGTTACCTTGAGGAACAAGCTGCCAACCAGTTGGATCACCCATTGAAAGGTTTTGTATTGTCTCACCTGGTTCAAATAATATACTGGATTGGTAACCATAAAAACCAGTGTACTTATGTATAGCCTGTGGATTATAGTTTATTACCTTTATGTGACTATCTGCAGCTATTGAACGTGGTTCCTGTTTTGCAAATGCGTCATCACCACAAAAAAACAACAGTACAACAAGCAGTAAACTAATCATGATATTAAAACTATATACTAATCCTCATTTTATCATTGAGAGACATAAACTGCAACTGTTAAGGCATCGACTCTTATGTACTACTTATTTGTCATTTCTTCAAACTCGCCAATTAAAATTCTCATGTCTTTTGGTAAGTCAGATTTAAATTCTACATATTTTTTACTTTTTGGATGATATAAACCTAGTTTATAGATATGTATGCTTGTCCATTGAATTTGCGGATAAAGTCGGAGCCTTTGGCGTATTTTTACACTTTTGCTACTATTTTTTCCGTAAACTTGTTTACCGATAATGGAATGTCCTATGTGACTCATGTATACTCGATTTGGTGTGTTCTATCTGTTTCTAAAACACATCCAACTAGGCTTGCTTGCCCTATAACTTTCTACACTGAGTAATGGGTGACTGCTAACTTCCAATTGTTTTTGTTACGTACATCATTTCTTTGTTTACCAAGTTGGGAGCAATATTGGTTTTTATAGTTTCCAGGTTAAAAAGTAATATTCCCCAAACTACTGCTCAATATTCGCGCTTTATTTCACGATTTAATAATATTTCAGACAGAAAACCATGGATTTTCTCATTTTTTGCAATTACCATTAGTCCACTACTGGTATCTTTATCGAACCTATGAACAATTCCTGGCCTTATGTGAATATATAGGATTTTACTAAGATGCCGATAATTGTATTTAAGAGCGTGTCATTGTTTGTTCCAGCCCTGAGTGAACGGTTAGTCTACTTTATTTGTTGAGAACTATAATGTCCTCATTTTTGTAGATGATATCAAGTTTTATGTTGTGATTAGGCTCAATTAATGTAGATTTGTTGTTGAAAAGTAAGATGCATTACATACTCCTCACCTAGTTTTACTACGTGATCGTTATTAATTATGGGCACGCTAAGTAATTTTACTTACTTATTTTGTATCAGTCTTTGAGCTTTACTGCATGATATATTGCGTTTTTCAGCTATATAGGTATCTAATCTTAATTTTTCTCAGCACTATTGATATTTAAGGTTTTATCTTGTGGCAACTAACCTACTTCATTAACTGAGCTATATCGTGATCTACTTTGAGATAAAAAAACTTTCTGTAGTGCCTGGACCCATGAATTTTCTTATACTTCAATTTGGTTAATTGTATATGAAGCACACTTCAAAAACGAGCTTTTTGGCTCAAATGCACATGCCGAGGCCACGGTTAGAACGCACTTTATTAATCTTTATGTTGTAATTTGTTAACTAAATTGAATGTGTGCTATATGTTTCTTAGGTCAGCATGTTTAATAATTTGAGTGTTACAAGCTGGGTGGTCAAATTTGCTTAATTGAACTATTAGACCAACATTGTTACAATTTTCTAACATATCTTCTTTTTTTATAAGCTAGCAGCACTGATTTATCGTTTCCCTTGTTATATATAACTATAATTATAGCATTTTAATCTTTTGTCTGGATTGTTATATTTGGTATGATTCAAAATTTAATTCTGCCCATTTTGCTTTGCCCAAGTTTTAACAACAAAGTTTCTGCTTTTTCTGGTAAGAGAATATAGTAAGTTGTTGCTCTCCTTTACTGCAACATTATCAGAACTGACTAAGATGTTAGGAGTTCTATGTATAGCACTAGAGAAAATACTCAGCACAATAAAGAAAACTCCAAAGAAACGCCAATTCCTTTCCCATAAGCACGGCCATAATAATCCAAATATTATGATGAAAATTGATGATGCAGGAAAAACACGAATAGGAATAACTAAATATTGAAGGCTAACGATTACTTTTGTTATATACAAAACGCTATACAATAGGACGCTCTATAAGTGGCGCTATAATTCACTCAATACTTAAAGGAGTTGATAAAACATAAATTATTCCAAATGGAATAATGATCAATGTGGCTATTGGTATAGCAATTAAATTTGTAATAATGCCACTGATTGAAAAATAGTTGAAATTGTATATTGTGTAAAGAACAGTTGCTAAGCTTGCTATTACTGAGCTAATCATTATTGACACAAAATATTTCATTATTTTTATTTTGAATATTGTTGGCATTAATCTGATAACTGGTAACCAGCACCAAAACAGCAGAAAACGATATCTGAAAACCAGGCTCTAAAATTGCTTCTGGTTCTATTATGAGTATCACTGAAGCAGCAAACGCAATTACTATTAACCCTCGATATTTTCTATCTATCATTATTGCAACAAGTACTAAAATTACCATAATGTATGCACGCTAAGCGGAAATTTGCATACCAGTGATTAATAAATAAAACGTGGTTAGCAAAATGGTAAGAAATGAAGATATTTTCTTAGTATTGTACTTAAGAGTCAAAATCTCAGATATTGCAAATAAATTACAGAATACTATAAAAATAGACCATCAACGAATGTGATAAATATAGACCAGGTATAGCGAACAAATGTGCTATATCTGAATTCTTATATTGCTATTCATAGTTTTTTGTTCTATTCCATCTTTTTTACCAATTATTAATGCAGAGACTATGTCTGCATGTGGTTCTTTAAGTATTTTGCTTCGGGTTTTCGTAAATGTATTGGCGAAAGATTCTATATGCTCTTGAAATTTCCTTGCTTTAGCTTTTTTGTACTAGAGCTATTTTACTTGTTGCAAAACCTGTTGCACTTATTTTCTTATGATATGCTACTCTTACAAAACCATATGCATACTCTGAAGGTGCAATTTGGAGGAAAAAGCTTTGCTGATAATTTTACCTGATCGACCTATTTTAATGCTTTCTTCCACTTTAGTTCTAACTGATATTCTTATGTTATTCAACTTGAACTTAGTGTTTTTTTTTCATAAAGCAAAATTGTTTATATGAGCTCCCTGTCATTAACATCCTTCGCTGTGGCAACGATATTTTTTACGTACCTCTCTTTCATAAGAATGTTGAGTATCAACTACTATAAAACTGTTCTTAACTTGCTGACTGTAAATCCTATGAGCACTGCAATTAAAGCAGTATATAATATTGCATATCTTTTATGCAGTGTTGCAATCAAAATTAATGTAGGTAAAAGCGCAAGAAAAATAGGTATAACAAAGCTGGATTCAAAGTTTTAAGAGAAGTAAATTAAAGTTCCCACACACTGAAAAACAGGAAACTACAGTATTGAGTTATATTTTTCATTGCGTAAGCTGTTACGTATATAACTAACTATTATGTCAAGGAAAGTTAACAAATACGCAAAATATACACCGAGTGTAATTTTATTCTTTTATTTCCTATTATTCATATATAATAACTAAATAAACAACGATGCGGGGTGGAGCAGTTCGGTAGCTCATCAGGCTCATAACCTGAAGGTCGTAGGTTCAAATCCTACCTCCGCAACTTTTACCTGCATCTCGAAAAAGTGATGTTTGAGGTGGTATACAGGATTTAAATACTAAAAAAAGACTAAAATTTTGAACATAAAAAAGGTGCATTTACTTATATTGTTATTTATAATCTGCACTACAAACTTGGGCTATGCAAAAAATATCTTATTGCAAAAGCACCACCAAAATTTCTGAAGAAATTATCGATAAAACAATTGTTCAGACTATTCTAAGTGAAATGAAGTGGACTACCTGTTTTAATTCAGAATCTTGTGTCACGACTGAGATTACTGCATAATCTAAGTAGTGATGTTGATGTGTCTCAATATATAATCAAATTTATACGTAAGATACTAGTACAACCAGATAAGGTTATCAAAACCATAAGTGACTTTAACGAAGGCTGTTTGTATGGTAAACCAACTACGGCTCATTATACAGTGAGAAATATAGTTCTACTAAAAAATTGGCAACTCTTAACTGAGAACCCTGACTTACTTCACCAGAGTTCAGGTATGGAACTTTTATGCTATGCTAATATAGCAGATAAAATGGATTTTTCTTGGTTAAAGGAAAATATGAGAGGTCAGTATATTAAAGAAGTTGATTTTATCATTACAGCTGGGCTAAATAGTGATGAATTTGGGTTTCTTGCTTTATATAAAAGCACAACCCTAAGGGAAGATAATTGTAATGAATCTTATACAGCCAAAACATCTTGGAAATGGTGATATATTAATGGTGGGAGATGTGCAGAAAAATTTGCCTGATCTACTCAAGAACTTATCTTAAATGACATAACTTAAGGATACAACTGCTCTATTTTCCAGTTTTTTCTCTTAAAGAAAGTGTACCTAAACTTAGTATGTCTTCTGTGCTTACCTTCTTGCCAGAATTCAATTATTTTTGGAATTATGGAGAATCTTACCCAAAAATCAGGACGAGGAACTTGTGTATTGTAAAATTCTTTCTTCTTCAGTCCGATAACTTGCTCGAAGTCTTGCCAATTTTTCAAAACGTCGATTGTTTTGAACACCATGCACTAAATTGACTATTGCGTGCTCGAGATGAGAAATATTGATCAGCTCTTTCACTGCCTAGAAGCTTAACCCCTCCTTCAATTTGTACTTGCCTAAAAAACTCTATCCAGTGAAATACTAGTGCAGCCTTGGAGTTCTTGGTCAATTCTTTCCCTTTTCTACTATTTACAATGAGTAAAGAATACAAAACCTTCTTCGCTATATTCCTTTAGCAATACTACCCTTGCAGATGGAGTGCAGTCTTTGCTACAAGTTGCTAGTATCATTGCAGTTGGTTGTTTATATGGAGAATTAAGTACTACTTTATACCATTTTGAAAACAAATCAAACGGATCTTTTTCAGGCAAAAACATCATACCCAAAGTGAAGTCTTAGTTCTGACATGCATTGCAAAAATAAGTGCTGCGACCATTTTGTCGTATAAGTGTTATAGTATTATTGCAAATTTTGCAAGGTTTTTGAACTTTACCATATACATAAAAACTATTTTGAAAGTATCCAACAGATCCAGATGGCTGTGCATAATCTTTTAACGTCGACCCACCAGCTATGATTGCATCACTCAGAGTATTTTTTATTTCAGTAGCAAGTTTTTCGCACTCTTTATACGTCAAATCTTGTGCTGATCTTAATGGTGATATGCGAGCTCTAAACAGACTCTCAGAAGCGTATATGTTGCCTATACCAACTATTAATTTATTATTCATTAATGCTGACTTGATATTGACCTTTTTGCTCTTCAGTAGCTTCTGTAAATAATCTCCATTAAATTCATCTGTGAAGGGCTCTATTCCAAAATCATTAAAAAAATTTACTTCTTGTTCTTTATTTAAAATAATGACTAATCCAAATTTTCTTGGATCATTAAAAATTATTGAAGTATTGTCAGAAAATGAAAATATCACATGGTCATGTTTATTCTGTGCTTGCTCGCCTTTAGCATATATGAGCTTTCCACTCATGCCAAGGTGTACGGTGACAACTATATCATTGTCTATGTGCCAAATTATATATTTGCCTCTACGCTTGATATTATTTATTACTTTACCCTTTATTACATCATCGATATTTTGTGTAATTGGTACACGCAAATTCCAATTGTTAACTGTAACACCGCTTATTTGCTTGTTTTTAATCTTATCAAACAGAAAATTAGAGATTATTTCCACTTCTGGGAGCTCTGGCATCTTGCCTACCCTGCTGCTGTTTTTTTCTTTTTACAATATTTTGCTTTAGAGCTTTTACTAACCTTTTTCTCCCCTCTTTTTTTTCTTTATTCTTTTTTATATTATTCATTATCATTGTATATAAATTCTGCCGTTATAGCTCAGGTGGTAGAGTACATCATTGGTAATGATGAGGTCCCAAGTTCGAATCTTGGTAACGGCATGCTGATTGTATTTATAGTATTGCATGCTCCATAATAAAAACTTGAAAAAGAGTTACAGAGGTAAGTTATCATGCTTTTTCCATATTCTTTCTATTTTTTTGTTTTTTAGTAGCTCTAATGCTTTGTAAAGATGATACCTCGTTTTACTTGGCACTATTATGTCATCGATATACCCGTGTGATGCAGCAAAAAATGGATTAGCAAATTTTTCTTTATATTCTTTAATTAAAGTTTGTTGATCTTTTTCATGCCGAAATATAATTTCAACTGCACTTTCTGGGCCCATCACAGCTATTTCAGCAGTTGGCCAAGCATAATTTATATCGCCTTTTAGATGTTTAGAATTCATCACAATGTATGCACCACCATACGCTTTTCTGGTAATAAGGCTAATCTTTGGTACAGTCGCTTCAGCATAGGCATAAAGCAGCTTTGCTCCGTGTTGTATTATATTATTGTATTCTTGATTTGTACCTGGTAGAAATCCTGGAACATCAATAAGTGTAGTAATAGGAATGTTAAATGCGTCACAAAACCTTACAAATCTTGCAGCTTTTCTTGAAGAATCAATATCCAAACATCCTGCAAGATACATAGGTTGATTTGCAACAATGCCAACAGTATTTCCTTTAATTCTACCGAACCCAATTATAATATTACGAGCAAAATCAGGTTTTAGTTCAAAAAAATTCCTTTCATCACAAACTTTTTCAATGAGTTCATGCATATCATAAGGGGTATTAGGATTGTGAGGAATGAGGGTATTTAAAGATTCATTAATGTCATCAACATCATCACAGATTGGTACAGATTTCGGTAATTCTTGATTATTTGCTGGTAGAAAGGTAAAGAATTCACGTATTTTTAGCAACATTTCAACATCATTATTAAACGCAAAATCTACCACTCCTGTCTTACTTGTGTGAATTTTTGCTCCGCCGAGATCTTCGTGATTTACGTCTTCGTAGGTAACTTTTTTTACTACATCTGGTCCGGTTATAAACATATATGAACTGTTTTTTACCATGAAGGTAAAATCAGTCAATGCTGGGGAATAAACTGCACCACCAGCGCATGGACCCATAATTAAGGAAATTTGTGGTATCACGCCTGATGCATTTACATTTCTTTGAAAGAGTTCTCCGTAACCAGCGAGAGAATTTACTCCTTCCTGAATTCTGGCCCCACCAGAGTCATTTAGTCCAATAATGGGAACTCTTACATTAATTGCCATATCTATAATTTTACATATTTTTTTTGCATGTGACGCACCGAGTGACCCACCAAAAACAGTGAAATCCTGAGAATAAACAAAAACTTTTCTGCCATAAATAGTACCATGGCCAATTACAACACCATCACCTAAAAAACTGGCGTTTTGCATACCAAAATCAGTTACATGACGCTTTACAAATTTATCGTATTCTTCAAACGAATTTTCGTCGAGCAATATACTAAGCCTTTCTCTAGCAGTTAATTTCCCTTTTTCGTGTTGTTTGTTAATCCTATCAAGACCACCCCCTTTTTCAGCTTCTAACGTTTTGGTCTGTAAGTTTTCCAGTGCTTTAAAGTCTTGCATGTGGTAGAACAGCTTTCAAATTGATTGTAAACCTTATTAAGCTTATAAACTCCATTAACTATACACATACACCTTTGCTGTATGCAACAGTGTATATATAGTAATGGTTAATTTCCTGGTAACTCCTGTCCATTGCTCTGAGAATGCTGTGATTCACTGACTTTTTCTAAAGCAAAGGAAGGTGGGCTAACTTCACTCTTTTTTGCTTGCACGAAACCTTTGGCAGCCTCAATAACCTTGCTTATACGAGGTTCTTTTGCTAATTCTTCACAATATTTTGAAAAAATTTCACAATTTTTGTCATCTATATACACCATTATTTTGCCAAAGCCTGAGGTATTTTCAGAAGATAAAATCATTTCAATTTTTTTCTCACCTACTGGGAAAGTCATCTGAAGTACGCCCTTCATATCACAATATTGCCCGTTTTGTATTCGGATTATATTATCTCTTTTCCCAATCTTTAATGCTCCATCTAAACCTTGAAATTCTGGATTGTTCAGAAACTTTGCAGGAACCACAACACTTTCTTCTGGACATCTTACATAATAAAATCCATTATCTCTTTCTACCGTAACACCTTTTATCACATCTTTTTCTTTGTTTTTTTCAATGCCGCCACGTACAATCTGTTTTAGATTTGATAAGTAATCTTCACGCTTTTGCAGTATATCGCTTGGTAGTATTTTCGAGACTCTTGTGCTTATATCGTTACCTTTTGAAACTAGATCAGACATTTCTAACCAAAAAGGCCGTAGTTTGCTTTTTCCAGTCTCAGTAACATTGGCATCGCTTTCCATAAGATGTTGTAAAACCAGCATTAAATAATCTATTACTGATAACTTTTCTCCTTCTCGAAATACATCAATATGACATGGCACGCTAAACATGATCTTGTTCTTTTTTGCATCTTTTATAGATTTTCGAAATTCCTTTGCCATATTTTCTATGGCTACATCATTAGGTAAGTTTTCCGATTCATTATATAAGATAAGAGCATTATATATTTCACGCAGCGTATTTGAAATATTTTCTTCCATATGTTCATTAACATGTCCATAAATTGTCTTGCTTGATTGCAAATTCCCCATTTCTTCTGAATATCCTAGTTGTTTTGATCTTTCACTACTTGCACTTTCTATTTTCTCTAACACTGACATAACCACCCCCTACTTTACATAATAAAGTTAAAATAAAATACCTTAATTTTAGGATATTGATGTAATCTTACAAAGTCAATAGTTAAGTTGAAAAGTTTCAGTTATAATTTACTTCATACAGGACATGCTTTTAAACTATGTTAAAAATCGCTATAGTAGGCCTGCCAAATGCTGGCAAATCAACCTTATTTAATAGGATATTGGGAAGAAAAGCAGCAGTAGTTAGTAACATTCCAGGGATAACAAGGGATAGACAAGAAGGAGTCGGAAGAATTAGTGATTTGGAGCTTAAAATTATAGATACAGGGGGGTGGAATGATCAAACTAATTTCTTCCTTCAGATTGTTGAACAGATAGAATTTTCTTTATTTAGTGCAGATATAATTTTCTTTCTTGTTGATGCAAAAGTGCAAAATGAGCAAAACAAAGAATTTGCAAAATGGTTAAAAAGAAGGACAAATAAGTCTGTGATACTTATAGCAAACAAATGTGAGAGTTATAAATCTGAAAATATTGATTACCTGCAGTTTTTTGATTTCATAGGCCCAGTATACATCTCAGCTGAACATAATCTTGGCATGGTTGATCTTTACAATGCATTGGCTGGCGTTATTGATTCTTCTACAAATTTCTCCTCTGTTATTCCAAAACCCTTGCCTGTCATCAAAGTAGCTGGAACTGGGATCCAGGAAAAAAATGAGCAGATTTCAACGTTACATGCTGAAAATCAATCTAATCAACCTAATAGGCTTAGGGTTGCAATAATTGGCCGTCCAAATGTTGGAAAGTCGACTTTTTTAAACAGTTTACTTTCAGAAAATAGGCTAATAACAAGTTCAGAACCTGGCACCACGCGTGACTCCGTAGATATTACATACAATCATAATGGAAAACTTATTACTCTCATCGATACTGCGGGAATTCGCAGAAGGGCAAATCTTATAGATAATCTAGAATTAAAGTTTGTTAAAAAAAGTATGGAATCAATAAAGCGCTCTCATGTGGTGGTTTTGATGCTAGACTCTCTACTTGGCATTAAGCAGCAGGATTTATCAATTGGTGAAGCTGCAATCAAAGGAGGGAAGGGGATTATCATTGTTTTAAATAAGTGGGACTTAATAAATAAAGATGATAGAAGCAGGTTGATAAAATTTGTAAGACAACAGGAGATAACTAGGTTGTTCTTGGAAGTGCCAACTGTAACGATTTCTGCACTGAAAGGCATTCGTTGCAGTGATGTAATAGACAAGTGTCTTGAAGTGAACGAATTCTTGAATAAGAAAATCAGCACTGCAAAAGTGAATAAGTGGCTAGTTGATGCTTTAGGTAGGCATCCTCATCCGTTTGTAAAAGGTAGAGCAATTAGGATGAAATATATTGCTCAAATTGGTACTAAACCTCCGGCTTTTTCTTTAACATGTAATGTGCCTGAAGGTGTTGATGAGAGTTATAAACGCTATTTAACTAATGATCTCAGGAAGAATTTCTTTATAGATGGTATACCTGTTAGGCTTCTTTTAAAAAAGAATAAAAATCCCTATGTAAAATGAAATTCTGCTTTATACTTTCAGAGGTATGTATAATAATTCACTTAAAGTTATGTGTAATAACTCTAGAGTTTCTGCAATCTTTTTATTATCAAGTGCTATTGCTCTAGTTTTTGCATACGTACTAGAGTATTTTTTCAATATGCTACCATGTAAGTTATGTATGTACGAGCGGATAATTTATTATGTTGCAGGATTACTTACAGTGGTTTATATGCTCAAAAATAACAAGGTTCTAATTTATGCAATGTTTTGCAGCTATCTTATAGGTGCAGTAATATCTTTTTATCATGTAGGTCTTGAATTCCACTTATTTCATGATGTTTTAGGCTGCGCGGAGCAAGCAAGTAGTAACGCTAGCGTAGAAGAGCTGAGACATAATCTATTAAACCCTGATTACTCTCCATTTTGTGACAG
The DNA here is from genome assembly GCF_000008385.1 of Wolbachia endosymbiont strain TRS of Brugia malayi. Lineage (NCBI taxonomy): Bacteria > Pseudomonadati > Pseudomonadota > Alphaproteobacteria > Rickettsiales > Anaplasmataceae > Wolbachia > Wolbachia endosymbiont of Brugia malayi. The sequence continues at coordinate 762,329 of NC_006833.1, read as the reverse complement.
GCCTCGTTATATCTTAGGTGTTTCCCTAGCAACATGGAACCTTATTTATCTTATAGCAGCTCTGTTCTTATCAGGTAAAATTTATTGTGGAGAAGGAAAGAAATCTGAACAGCTTAAGGTATAGCAACAGTAAGTTCTTGCATCAAACAATTAGAGTAAACCATGCTGGGGAATATGGTGCTATTTGCATTTATTACGGTCAAAAATTTATTCTTAAGAAATCTTCTATAATCAATAAAATAATCGAAATGGAAGGGCAGGAAAAGAAACATTTTCACTATTTTAACGGAAAAATTAAAGAGCAAAAAGTTCGCCCTACTGTTTTATTGCCAGTTTGGTATGTATTAGGAGTGTCACTTGGTGTTATCACTGCAATTATGGGCAAAAAAGCTGCTATGGCTTGCACCGCTGCAGTTGAGGAGGTGATCGGAGAGCACTACAGAGAACAGGTTTCATATTTAGAAGATGGGGAATTAAAAGAAATAATAAGTAAATTTTGCAATGAGGAGCTAGAACACAGAGATATTGCAATTGAACACAACGCTGAAAGTGCGCTTGGCTATAATATTTTATCTTCGTTTGTAAAAACAGGCTGCAAAGTTGCTATTTATTTATCTAAGTTGATTTAGCTAATTTTCAGGCGGCTTTTTGTTCATAAAGATGAAATTATGTAAATATGGCAACTCGAAAGTATATATTAGACCTTTTGTATAGTTTTTGGCAACGCGCTAGCGTATAATAACTGTTGTTCAATAGAAACGAAAAAAAATTGCTTGACGCATTTTGCCAGCTTTATTATTATCAATAATAAAGCTGTTTCATAATTTAAAGACTATTGAAAGCCAAAATCTGGGGTTGTGTATTTTTTATTGCATTGTACTTAATTTCCAGAGTATCCTTATTATATTCTTTCTTAACTTTTTCTATAGCAGGGTTGTTATACCTAATATCATGAATCGCGCTTATAAAGCGTTCAGGAGATTAAAAAACGTCAAATAGACAACGAAAAATGTTGATAATTAGTCACTACAGGGCTTCTTTTACCTTTTTTCACTTGATAAATTTCTTAAATATTTATAATTGAAGCAATTTAAAAGCAGCAGCGTTATAAAAAACGCCAATATTTAAAATAATTGCCTTTTTTCTAGATTATTCAAGAAGTCTATTGTATAATGCTTACTCTTAAAGATTAAGAGATAATTTATGGATTTGAGTAAGATAACTATAGCATCAGATGCAGTAAATGTGATTATTGAAATAAGTGCAAATGCTGAGCCCGTAAAGTATGAATTTGATAAAGAACTCGGATTATTACGGGTTGACAGGTTTTTATCTACTGCAATGGTCTATCCTTGCAATTATGGATTTGTGCCAAATACCTGTGCGGGTGATGGTGATCCCGTAGATGTTCTGGTGTTAACTCAATTTCCCTTAGCGCCTGGTGTTTTAATATCGGTGCGTCCGGTAGGTGCTTTGCTTACTAAGGATGAGAAGGGAAAAGATGAAAAAGTATTAGCTGTGCCTGTTTCCAGTGTTGATAGCTATTATGATCATGTGAAAAACTGTTCTGATTTGCCTAAAAACCTACTGGATAAAATTACTCACTTCTTTTTACACTATAAAGACCTAGAGAAAGAGAAAACAGTGACAGTTGGAGAGTGGGTTGATGCAGAAAAAGCGAAAAAAATTGTTGAGAGCGCTATTAAAAGTAGAAATTAATGCATGTTAATTTTAGTTATTGTGTTATAGTAAAGTCATAGTTATTAACTGGTTTGAAGGATTTTTAGTATAAGATACTATTATTAAAAGGTTAGGCAGGTTGTAAAGTCTTAGTATTATATAGAGTATTTGTCTTGAAGTTCAAGATTTGGAAGGGTGGCTGAGCGGCTGAAGGCGGCGGTTTGCTAAACCGTTATACGATCAAAAGTCGTATCGAGGGTTCGAATCCCTCTCCTTCCGCGTGTTATTAGCACATTATAAGATTCACTGTGTTAACCTATTTTCACCTTAATCTAGACATACACAATATACCTAACTTTATTGGATTTTTTGTGAAGCTATAGAGTTCAGATGAGTTCTTATATTTTCCTGTGGCCATACTGCTCCTATAAAATAAAAGTTCTTAATCGCTCTTTGTTCCTCATGCTCGTTTTTTACTATAGATTAATTATTTGATTATAGTATTATCTTAATTAAGCCTATGCTTGGAATATTTATGAGAAGTGTTTTATACTTTACGTTGTTATTTGTCGTATTTGGATCACTAAACCTATTTGCTGTGGAACAAGTTGAAGAAAAAAAAACTGATGCAGATGAATCAGTTGATTCTGTACATGAAAATGTAGGTGTGAAGAAGGATCTAAAACAAGATTTGCTGGCTAAAGAAAAAAGATTTGATGTAGATGAATCAGTTGGTTCTGTATATGAAGATGTGGGTATGAGGAAAAATCTGAAACAAGATTTACTGAAAAACATGACCCAACGGGGAGACGAACTAAAATCTTCCAGGAACGATTCTGCAAACGTTGATAAGTTGAACGCTGAAGGCATACAGGATACTAAGTTCGAAGGAGCGACCAATAAAAAAAAATTGCAACACGATAAAAATAAAGTCCCTCCGGTTGAGAAAATTGTGAGCGGAGATGAGAAAATTGGTAAAGATTTGCTAGACCTTAGTAATAATCCACCGGAAAAAAGTACAGATAGATCTGCTCAAGGTTTACCGGATGTTGCTAGTGAGGAAGTGAAAAAAGATGTAAAAAAAGAGCCTTCAAGCGCTGATTTGAATGAAGATATGAATAACCAACAGATAGATCTACAAGTTGATAAAGAGGTCGATGTAGAGAAAAATAAACCTTCGGAAAGTAATGCAAGTCAATTGTTGAAGAAAAAAAAAGAAAAGGCAGAAGATCAGGCAGGAAAAGAAAAAGTGGAAAAAGTAACTGGGGACCTTAATGGAAAAAATCGAGAAAAACCTATCACTAAGAAAGATGAAGAAAGCAAACAAGAGGAAAAGGAGAATCTACAAAAATGGACAAAGCTAGATAGAGAACCAATAAAGGAATGGTGTCATAAAAATGCACAAAGCAAGTCAATATATAAGCGACAATACGATAATCTTAATGAGCATCTTCCGACAATCATATTTATTGATGACTACAGTAAGCAGCTTTTTTACTGTATTAAAAAGAATAACTTGGTTTGCTTAAGAGGAATAATAAATAAATTGGAAGAATTTGGATTAACAGTTCGAGAGATATTAGAATTTAGAAATAAACTTGGAGATACTCCTTTAATTTATGCAGTTAAGCAAGGTAAGATAGATATAATACGCTTTCTCTTATTACAAGGTGCTAATCCTAAAGTAGTTAATAATAATTTTCAATCTCCTATTGATATAGCAATTGAAAGAGAACAAGTTGATATAATAAATGCAATTGCTGAAATGATACCACATCTTTTAGAACATAAGAAAGTAGATAATAAGAAAAGCCAAATGTATGATTGGGCTGTGAAGACAAAAAAAGATAATGAATTACAATGCAATGAAGACTGAGCAAATAATTAGATTTTTGATATTAATTTTAGTTGGTCATTTGTGTTACGGGAATGAAATAAATGATGCGAAAAATCCAGTTAGTGATTTTTTAGATGCTTTGCATAAGATAAAGTATGTGTCTTACAGTAAAAAAGACTTTGCTAAATTTCTAGTGCAATGCCACAAAAAAGGTATTCAAGAGGATTTTAGAAAAGGTTTTGGCTCTAACTTAAATGGAGCAGATTTCAGTAAATTGTACCTCAATGGATCTATTTTTAATGGAGTGAGTCTAATTGGTGCTGATTTTTCTCATACTGACTTGTCAGGTGTATCCTTTATTAATTCTGATTTACGTGGTGCTAATTTTTCTAATGCTAATTTGCAAGGTATAAAAGTAAAAGGTACGAATTTGGGTTTTGCAAAATTTATTTCTGCAAATTTGACAGATATTATACTTGATCAATCTGATGTTAGTTGTGCTGAATTTGTCAGCTCTGACCTCAAAAAAGTGAGAATGCACAGTATGACCGGTTTACATACTAATTTTTCAGATGTAAAAATAAATTTTTCCAGCTTATCAGACTCAAATGTGGGCTATATAAGTTTTAGTGATAGTGAAATAAACAATACTGTTGTGCAAAGAAGCAGTCTTGATAATGCAAATTTTTTTGGAGTGGATTCATATAAACTAAAAATACAATTTTCCTCATTGAAAAATGCTAATATATATGGCACGGAAATAAAAGAATCAGACTTCACAGGCAGCAATCTTTCTAATGTTTGCTTTGATTCTTCTGCTATAATTGACAGCAACTTTGGTGGAGCTAATTTAAGCAAAACTCGAGTTTCCTATGTAAATGGTGATAATTCAAGTTTTGTTCAATCTATGTTAAATGGTTCCAAGATAAAACATTCATATGTTTCTGAAGTCAGTTTTCAAGATGCTGATTTATCCAATATTGGTTTTAGTTTTAGCGAGCTGCATCAAGTTGATGTTTCTGATTCTGATATTCGCCATGGAGAGTTTCATAATACTAGAGTTGTACATTCTAACATGAATGGTTCGTTTTTTGACCATTCGTTATTTACCTCTGCGAAGATAGAAAGTACAGACCTTTCCTCAACTTCGATGTATAGGGTAAAAATAAGAGACTCTCAGGTTTATAATAGTAGACTTTTTCACAATAGCATCGATTCTAGTGAAATAGAAAGCTCAACTTTTTTTAATTTAATAGCGAATAACTCAATCTGGTCTAATCTAAAAGTAACTAGTTCAAATTTTGTTGAAAGTAACTTTGAATCTTCTTTACTTCGCGGTAGTGCCTTTAAGAAAGCCAGTTTTTTTCTTAGCAACTTCAATAATTCAACGGTCAGTGGTACGTCTTTTCGTTCTTCTAGCATATATAAAGGCTCAGTTGTTGATGCTCATTTAGCAGATTGTGAATTTGATCATTCGATTTTGATTGATAATGAAGGGCAGGAGAAACTTGCTGGCTTAGAAGGTGCTATAACTTCAATTGAGAATTTGCAAGAAAAGATATTACAGGGTGAAAAGTTTGATGTAAATTATTCTTGCTTTGAATTTAAGAATATGAATCTAGAGAATGCCGATTTCTCCAATTCAATATTGAGTAGAGCGAAATTTGTAAATGTTAATTTAAATAAGGCAAACCTTAAAAAAGCTGATTTACGCCATACTATTTTTGATAATTCTTCTCTTATTGGTACCAATTTATCGGATTCCAATTTAGATCATTCTAGCTTTTTAAAACCTGATTCAAAAAGTGCCATATTAGAAAATGCAAAGTCCTAATCAAATGAAGAACCTTGTAGTGTGCTTGTTAACTTATACTTAGAAGAAAAAATGGCTGTAGAGAATGAAGGTGTATTATTAGTTTTATCTTCTCCTTCTGGAGCTGGCAAAACTACTATATTAGAGAGATTACTTGAGCGATCGACTAATTTAGTTAGATCGGTTTCTATGACTACACGCAAACCTCGCCCAGGCGAAATAAATGGAAAAGACTATTTTTTTGTTACCAAGAAAGAATTTCATGAGTTATGTGAAGCTGGTCAAATGCTTGAGTACGCCAGAGTTTTTGAAAATTTTTATGGCATACCGAAAAGTTTTATAGAACAGAACCTGAGCAGTGGAATAAGCGTTTTACTAAGTATAGATTGGCAAGGAGCATTTCATTTATTTGAGCTTATGAGGGAAAAAGTTATAAGTGTTTTTATACTTCCCCCTTCAATGGAGGAGCTTAGGTTGCGTTTGCAAAAACGTAATAGTGACAGTGCAAGTGAAATAGAACACAGGTTAGCCGAAGCTCAAAAAGAGATGAGCAAGCGCGATAAATATGATTATGTAGTAATCAATGATGATATTGATAAGAGTGTAGAAGAGATAAGTTCTATATTAGATAAAGAAAGACTTAAAAGATCAGGGGTTTAGGTGACCATATGCAATTAATCATCAGTCTTATATACGTTCTTTTCCTTTTCTAATCTCTCTTGCTCTTCAATGCAATATACAGCAAGCGGATTAGCTTTAAGTCTTGCAATTCCTATTTCTTCCCCTGTTCTATCACAATAGCCGTAGGTGCCTAATTTTATTTTTTCTAATGCCTCCTTAATTTTTTCTTTTCTATCTTTTCTACGCTTAATTAATTTTTCATTTCCACTGTCTTCATCAAAATAGTATGCACTATCTTCTAGTTCCTGCTTCTCTAGCTCAGCAAGGATTGATTCCAACTTTAAGTTGAAGTATTCCAACTGTCTTACGCTCATATATTCTTCATCTTCTGAAGGAGTGTAATCTTCTGATAATTTTGTTTTTGATGACTCTTTCATAATTATATTATTAATTAATTAATAAATCTTGTATAATTTGTGAGTAAGAAATTATACTATCTAAAATTAAACACTATAATTTATAATAAACATTTAAAAACCTAGTATGATTAGCTCAATAGGAAGATTAGCGATAGATAGTAAAAATTTTATCTATACGATATGTGTTTTTATTATAATGTTAAGTCTATCTTCATTTGCACTTGAAAGCAGCAATAAGCAAGAAATCATGTTAACGTTAATATGGATATGCGCTACGTTTGTTTTGCAAATCTCTACAAGTAATTTATTTGTTTTTGATTATCATGATGGAATATTAGAGCAAATCTTTATACAGCCATTTCCCCCTAGGTTTGTAGTTGCTTATAAAATTTTTGTTCACTGGTTATTGTTCGGGCTGCCAATCTCAGTGATTTCTTCCATATTTAGCTTCGTAGTTTTGGATAGTAACATTGAACACTCAATAGTGGTAGGCTTATCTTTATTACTTAATACGCTGATAATAATTAATATCTCAGCTACTGGAAATGCATTAGTGGTTGGTCGAAACAATTTAGCGTCGGGAATATCACAAATTCTTGTTTTGCCAATCATAATGCCAACATTTGTGTATTTTAAATTACTAGTTCATTTTGAGGGTTTGTTCTTAAGTATTCATATGTTACTTATTACTGCTTTAATTTTTGCCATTTTAATGGTTAACGGTACTATAGCTACTCATATGGCATTGAAATTTGCTGTAGAGCAGAATTAGAAATTTTTGCCATTACTCTATATAGGAAAACTGTTGCTGATAAAACCTAAACCTACCAAATACATTTCTGTAGATTCAGATCTACTTGATTTTGGTTTAAAGTATTTTACTATTTTGAACATTTTTTTTAATTCATTATAAAAGTCTTTGTCAGATTCTCCTTGAAAAATTTTTACTACAAACTTACCACCGTAATTTAGGAAATGTTTTGCAAAGTTCAGTGCTGCTTCGCATAAAAGCATGATTCTAATATGGTCCAGCGATTTTAACCCGCAAGATTCTGGGGCCATGTCAGATAGAATTACATCAAATTTTTGATCTTTAAATCTTTCCCTTAAAGTTTCAAGTTCATTTATATCGTATTGTATATATTTCACTCCACTAATTGTGTTTACTGGCTTTATATCAATAGCAACCACTTTTACACCTTTCTGAGATGCAACTTGTGACCATCCACCAGGAGAAGCACCAAGGTCAACAATTTTTTGCCCTGCTTGGAGTAATTTAAATTTATTATCTATTTCTATCAACTTATATGCTGAGCGTGATCTATAACTATCCTTATTAGTTTTTTGTACGTACTGGTCATTTAAATGACGGTGCAACCACCTTGTTGAGGATAGTTTTCTACCTTTAGCTGTTTTTACTCTAGTTTTTATTGCTAACACCTTGTAAAAATCACTTATTATTGATGATATCTTTGAGCTCTTTTTCGACTACTTCTTTTACCAATGTATGGAGGTAATTATTCAGCCACTCCGGCAACTGAGGTTTTAAAAGAGATATAACTAATTCTTCAACAGTGAGGTTTGATTTTTTTTGTTGTTCGTGCTGTAGTTCGTTTTGCATTTTTTCAAGTAGCTTTTTAATCTCTTCCATGTTCTCTTTAAATTAGGTGATCGCTATTTTACCCTTGTAAGCCACTGTTATTCCTTTGTTGTTATCTGTTTGAGGTATTATTGTGCAAACGGAACGTCCTTTTCTTCTCTGTGAGTTATAACTGTGGTTGTTAAATTGAGTATTATTAAAAACTATTTCCTCGCTCTTATGATCATTGTTGACATCTTGTTTTTCGTTATTCTGCTCTTTACTATCTTTTTCTGAATCTTCTAAATACTCCTCTTCAAGGTACAAAACATCGTCATCCTTCTTCTCCTTTTCTATTTCTACTGCATCATTACTTGAGCTTTTACCAGATATAGCTTTCTTTATATCTTCTAGGATATCTTTTACAGATTGATTGCTTTGTTTATAATTCATAACACTAATGCCATCAAATTTAGAGATTTATACTGTTTATTATAAAAAGTAAATTATAAACACTAATCACATAATTGCTTTGTGCTTCAACTAAGTCCGAACGTGCTTTGAATAACGTGTCTTCAGTGTATAAAAGATCAGTTATACTCTTTAAGTTTAAGCTTACTTCTTGTTCAACCCCTTCCAACGCTAGAGCTGCTGCTTTTTCAGCTTCTTGACTTGCTTTAATGATAGCCTTTGCTGTCAACACATCATTCCAAGCATTTACAACCATTTGCTCTATGTTTTTCACTGTTTCATAATAATCGTAAGTAAATTTTTTTGCATCCATTCTAGCTTTACTAATGCCAAAAGCATTTATTCCTCTTTTAAAAATTGGAATATCGAGAGTAAAAGCAACACTAGCACCTTCTAAAGGCTTTTTGATGTTGATATTTCTTATGTCAAAAATTTTATTTATACTAAGGTGCAGAGAAGGTAGCCACTTAGAAGTTTCAGCAAACACTCCCATTCCTGCTGCTTTTTTTTGATAAACTGCTGTTTTCAAAGATAGATTATTGGTTCTTGCTAACTGTAAACATTCATTTAATTCTGGAACAGAAGGTAATTTATCACTAGCTTCAGAAAGTTCATCAGGTTCTTCCCCAATTAGGTGGAAGTAAGCAATGTTTGCCGATTTTAATTTGCCTTCGGCATCAACTCTTTCTGATACTGAAGATGAAAATTTTGCTTTTGCCAGCGAAACTTCAGCATTGGTCACTTCCCCGAGAGAAAAACGTTTTTTTGCCTCTGATAAATTTTCCAAAGAGACGTGTTCTTTATGCTCTTTAAGCTGTAATACTGCCCTACTTCGTAGAACGTCAACGTATACTTTCACGGCATTAAGTGCAAGCTCTTGCTTTGACTTTTGAAATTGAGTCTTTGCTGCTTTGAGAAGATGATTTGATTGACTGAATGTAGCAAAAGTACCGCCTCCATCTATTATTCTCTGACTTAATGTAAGGAGTTCTCCTGGGTTTTGTATACTGTTGATGATATTAAAATTACTATCAAAATAGTATCGAAGATTAATATCTGGCAAAAACCCAGCTATTCCTAAAGATTTATAGTATTTTTTAGCGATTTTATATTGGTAAAATTGAGACTTGAGCTTTGAACTATTTTTAATGGCTTTATTTACAGCTTCTTCAAGATCAATTGCATAGCAATTTACAGTACTAAAAATAGCCGCAAGTGTAATAATCAAATGAAACATTCTACTCCCATATATATTGGCTGTGCAACTAAGTTACTAGCATAAATTGCTTTAATAATCAATAACTAATATTGTTGACACTGCTTAGAAATTAAGTGTATCATAGCCTACTATTGTTCAGTTAGAGTGATGAAGACTTTTTTCCTAAAAGAGGGACAAATCGATAAAAAATGGTTTGTTATAAACGCAGAAGGGTTAGTAGTAGGAAGACTTGCAGCATTTGTAGCAACACTGTTGCGTGGAAAACATAAACCTGAGTATACACCTCATATGGACTGTGGCGATAATATAATTATCATCAACGCAGAAAAGGTGCATTTTACCGGGAAAAAATTTAAAGAGAAAGTTTACTACAAGCATACAGGTTATCCTGGTGGTTTAAAAAAAACTACCCCAAATAATGTTCTTAATGGTAAATTCCCTGAGAGGGTAATAAAAATGGCGGTGAAAAGAATGCTTGATGATGGTCCTATGGCGCGTAAACGTTTTGGAAATTTATATGTTTATTCTGGTCCAGAGCATAAACATCAAGGGCAGCAGCCTAAAAAGATAGATTTTGCTTCTTTAAATCGTAAAAATAAAAAATAATGGAATAAGATGGAAAGTTCTGTAATAAATCAATCAGAAAAAGTAACTAAGCCAGCAATTGATTTGTTTGGTTGTTTATATGCTACAGGTCGAAGAAAAGAATCTGCGGCAAGAGTATGGATAAAATCAGGAAGTGGAAAGTTCAGCGTTAATCAGCAAGACAAGCTGCTCTCTTACTTTAAGAGAGAGTCAGTGTGCCAAATAGTGAAAATGCCACTTATTGTAACATCTACGCTAGATAAATATGATGTATTTGCAACTGTAAAAGGTGGAGGACTATCTGGTCAAGCAGGTGCATTAGCTCATGGAATAAGCAAAGCTTTAAGTAAAATAAGCCAAGATTTATATTCTATATTACGTAAGAGTGGGTATTTAACACGAAACTCGTGTGTTAAAGAACGTAAGAAATATGGTCAACGTGGAGCTCGGGCAAAATATCAATTTTCTAAGAGATAATTATTTTGTAGTGATATTTTTTTTGTGTATATTATACAAATGTTAAAAAAAATGCATAGTATATTCTATTTTCATGATAAATTTAGTTGACTATCGTTATGAACGTAATATGCTGTTTGTGTAATTTTTTCAATATTAAGGTAATTTATGAGTAAAGAAGACATAATAAATAAATTAAAACAAGCTTGTTCTAGTCAAGATGTAGAAATAACAAAGTCTGATTTGAGCAAGATTTTTGATGCGCTTATGAAAATAATAAAGGGTAAACTAGATGAGGAAGGTGAAATACGCCTGCATGGAATAGGCACATTTTCTACTGCTATAAGCCAGGAGAAGCAATGTCGTAATCCTCAGAATGGTGAAATCATGACTGTTCCTCAAAAGACAAGAGTGAAGTTTAAAGCAAGCCAAACTCTTTTAAGTATTTTAAATAAGGAGAAAGAAGAAGTAATTAGTTAGATATTATCATCTTCATTGTTTTTACTACGCTGTATAACCCATCAAATATAGCTTCGCTGATTAAAGAGTAGCCTATATTCAGAGTTGAAATGTGGGGTATTTCTTTCATTCTTTGAGCGTGTTTATAAGTTATGCCATGCTCTGCATGGCATTAATATACTCTGCAGTATTGGTAATTAATTTTAGTTTTTTTTCTAATGGATTATTGCAGTAACCACCTGTATGGATTTCTACTATGTCAGGCTTTATTTCTGACTTTTCAAGATATTTTAGTTGATTAATATTTGGATTGATAAACAATGAAACCTTTATATCAAAATTATGCACCTCTTCTATTATACTAGAAAGTTTACTATACATGTTAATTATATCCAGACCACCTTCAGTTGTTAATTCTTCCCTTTTTTCTGGTACTATGTTAATTGAATAAGGTTTTACTTTTTTGCTATTTCAAGCATTTCTTCCGTGACTGCAATTTCAAGGTTTAGTTCAGTATTAGTGTTTTTTTTCAGGGTAAACACATCTTCGTCTCTGATATGCCTCTATCTTCTCGTAAGTGTACAGTGATAAAATCTGCCCCGGCGTTAATGGCTATTTCTGCGGCTTTCAATGGATCTGGATAAGGGGGCCACGTGTGTTGCGAAGGGTTGCAACGTGGTCGATATTAATGCCTAGTTTCATGATGATTTACTACATAAGCTACTTAATAAAGTATACATGTTATTAGGTCTTTTGCTATGAATATTACAGCCATGAGAAAGCAAAGCTACAAAAAAACCGCTTGATAAACTTCTCCAGCCTCCTTATCATAGCAATGAAGGTGTTTAGTTATTTAATCTAGTAAACCCTATCTACTATGTGGTGTCTTTTGCCTTTTTTTTCTATTTGGTAAGTTTATTAATGTTTGTAAATTTAAATCTACCGCTGATGGTAGCGCGTAACGCTGGGATAACATCATAGAAGCATTATTACATAAAATTTAGATGAAGAGGAAGGAGTAGGATTATCTCTTTATAAAGATTTTATCGATAATACGCATATCAATTATACTCCAATCGCTAAAAGTAAAATCGGTTGTATTTTGTAAGTGATTTAAATAATTCCATGCACTATGAGGATCATCTTCAGGCAATTTTACTGTGGAGCCGTTATCAAGTATGATGTTCCATCTTCTATTTTCTACATAAATACAAGAAGAAATGTGATCACTTAATTGAGTTTTGCTTTCTAGTATATCTTTAATGAATTTTAGGTTTGATAGTGCGTTTTGTCCTGTAATTACGATAAAGTTATCTGTAGGATAATCATCTACAATCACTTTACCTTCGGAATCAATTACTGAAGTTTTGTTATTATCTTTCCATAGAGCAAACGGTTTATGTTCATCTACATTAATGTATAGAGTGTTAGGCAAAATTCTATGAATTCTTACGTGCTTTATCCATTTGCTCACGGATTGTATGCTATCAGCAAGCTTTGAAGGTGATATATATATAATTGGCTGCGTTTTATTTACCAGATTTAAAATGTCCTTCTCATTTGTAAATTTATTGCCATTTACAACTACTTCATCGATTGAAAATCCACTACTGAGTAGTAGACTAGATAAATAGTCATTACACCAAGTGAGATAATGATTAAATCGACTTGTGATTTTATCAAGTGAGCTATAGAATACTAACGTAAAAAAGAGTGCTGTTATGATAACCAAAGCACACTTATGTAAAAAACTCCTTTGACTTCTGGTAATATTACTCAACATTTACTTGATCTCTAATATTTTTTTGTGCTGTAGACTATCTTCAATAATAATTTTAACTAATTCATTAAAATCAATTCCTTTTGTCAATTTTGCAATTTCTGGTACTAACGATAATTCAGTAAAGCCAGGGTGTGTATTGATCTCAAGCATTTTTAGAGTATTATCCTTAGGATTATAGCGAAAATCTGAGCGAGAAATAGTTTTACATCCTAGAAATCGATGAACTTTCAATGCATGTTCCAAGGTCATTTCATATATGTTGTCAGGAATTTCAGCAGGAAATATGTGCTCTGCAAACCCGTTTGTGTATTTTGCTTTATAGTCATAGAATTTATTTTTTGGTCTTATTTCCATAGTGCCAGCTGCTTCATCTAGTAACACGGCAGTGTGTAACTCTATACCTGGTATGTATTCTTCTATGATCATCAAATCTCTTGTTATCCAAACTGGTTCTTCTTCCTCAATTCCAGCGTCATGCACTGGAATGACACTAAACATGTTTTTTAATTTTAAATAATCCTCATGCGAGAAAGTTATGTGCACTCCAATACTTGAACCTTCATTAATGGGTTTTAAGACATATGGATAATCAATTTTAATATTATTTTTTAGTATATCTCCTCGACTGATTATGTACCCTTTTGGAGTATCAATACCAAGGGATCGGAATATATGCTTAGACATTGCTTTATTCATAGCAATAGCTGAAGCCATAACTCCAGAGTGTGTATATTTTATACCTAAGATCTCCAATAAACCTTGAATGCAGCCATCTTCGCCATAAGGCCCATGTAGAGCAATAAAAGCAAGGTCAGGATTAATTTTTTTAAGCTTTTCAGCAGTGTTGCTGTTAACGTCTATTTCTATTGCATTATATGAAAGGCTATCAAGCGCCTTCTTTACTGCTTTTCCACTCATCAATGATATTTTCCTTTCACGAGAAAATCCACCGCTTAAAATTGTTATAGTTAGGACCATAAGCACTTTTAGAAGAACTATATTAATTATGACTACATACATGAACTTCGTAAATAGAAGAGAAAATTATCTTGAAGATTTATGGGTTGTTGCCACTGTCCTTGCAATTTTATCATGAAAAAACTGCTTGCGTCGGTTAAATATGCACATATGAAAATTAGTATTATGATCATAAAGATTAAACCTAATGAGGAGTCAAACTACTATTAGAGATATACTTATAAAAAAATTCCTTCTCATGAAAAATATAGGAAAGTAAATAACTTCAAACGAGACATGCCTAATTATTGTTTGCACTGGAGTGATATTTAAAAATGTATTTGCATCTTTTAATTAATATTGCACAACAATTGCCCTGAAGTACCACCAAATCTTCTTATCATGAATGCTCCGAATACTATCGATAGCAAAAAAGATAAGCAACTACGTGTAATGAATGACTTAGATCCAGCGATGTGAGAGATTGTTCCTACAAGAATCAAACAGACTGAAGAAATTCCCATAATAATAAGATGGTCAATAATATGTGCTGTACACGTCTAGTTACTCCCACATAGCTTAGATTTAAATAATATTCTTCAGGGGTTTATACTCTATTACTAATGTGTTTGCAATTTTATCGTGAAAGAACTGCTTGTATTTATCAAGTGCTGCAAATATTAAAACTAATATTAATAAAATTAGAAACCACTCAGAAATATAGAAGAGTACAAACAAAAGCACCTTGAGAGTACTTCTTACTACTATTTGCAGTAAAGCAGTGTTTTTAAGTGTATTTGCATCTTTTATATATACCAAGTAACAATTTTCCCTAAGTCCAGCCAAGTCTTGTTATCATTAATACTTCTAATACTATATAGAATAAAATTTCTTAATATACTTAAGTCTTCTAATATTTCATGTCGTTCTAATATAAGGTCAGTATCAGTGTCAGGAAAGACATGATTTAAAGAGTCAGCAAGAGGTTCTTCTGGTAATAGAAATGAAATTAATAAAAAAATGAAATTAATAAAGATGATGGATAGAAGATTAGGAATATCGTATGGTCAACTATATGCGCTGCAACACGTTTAGTAATTTCCGCCTAGTTTACTTTAACATCCATTTTTATCCTCCATATGATCGTCTAATATACCTGTTAACAGTTAATAGTAGTAAAATTACTGTATTACTTAACCTATTTTCAAGTTAATATTGTATGTTATCAAGAACATAAATAACACAACTATAATCAGCAACCAAACCATGAGGTACAAGAAGTTTCTTTTTCCTTCAGTAGCATTACTCTAGATTTTCGTTGAAATAAGCTGTTTTGTCTTTTTTTTCTTTATATTTTTCTGCAGTATGGAGAGGTTGCTTTTTAGCTGTGATATTTGG
Organism: Wolbachia endosymbiont strain TRS of Brugia malayi; assembly: GCF_000008385.1. Lineage (NCBI taxonomy): Bacteria > Pseudomonadati > Pseudomonadota > Alphaproteobacteria > Rickettsiales > Anaplasmataceae > Wolbachia > Wolbachia endosymbiont of Brugia malayi. The sequence continues at coordinate 747,052 of NC_006833.1, read as the reverse complement.
CCACTTTTGCGAGTATTCTATGTTTATGTTATAAAATGATTTGAAGGTTTTTTGTTCATTGCTCAGTAACTCTTCATCTAGTTCTAAAATGTCTTTTATAGAGTCGTCGGTTACGATTGCATCTACTGGACATTCAGGTATGCACACTCCGCAATCAATACATTCATCAGGATTGATTACGAGCATGTTTTTGCCTTCATAGAAACAGTCGACAGGACACACTTCCACACAATCCGTATATTTACATTTTATGCATTTATCTGTAACAAAATGCGTCATAAAGTACTACATATTTATAATTTTAGGTACACTGAACTAATAAGAAATTCAAGTCTTTTGGTTGTATTATAGCTTAAATGCTGATAAATATTGGGTATCTTTTAAGTAATTGGAAAAACGTTCTTTTATGAAGATAAATAAATTGAACAGTGAGAAATTGAAAATATGGCTGAGCCTACAGAACCTCGGGACCGAAAAAGTTTTTTAGTATGCTAAAAACACGTGGCCATTGGATGAGGCATTAGAATGTTTCGATGAACTCACTAAACGATAAAAAGGTATATAGCATTCAGGATGCGCGAAAAGAAATCAATGATACAGAAAAATTCTGGCTAAAATCATGCCTGAATGTGGTCTAGATTACCCCAACATTTTAGGGAATATACCGGGTTATCCTCTGTAATAACTGCGCTTGGTGATGTGTCATTATTAAGCTGTGAGATGATTATAATAATTGGTAGACGTAACTCTTCAGTAAATGGAAGAAATTTTGCCAGTAAGCTGGCACTTGATTTAAGCGAAGCTGGTTTTGTTATTGTTTCTGAGCTTGTAAGAGGGATAGACACTGTGGTGAACAGCATAATATACAAAATCATCTAATTATTGCTGTCACAGCAAGCGGAATTGATGTAGTGTATCCAAGAGAAAATTTTGATCTATACAAGAAAATCGCTGAAAATGGTAGATTAGTAATTACTGAGCTTCCATTTGCTACTAAACCAAAACCTCAGCATTTTTCTCAGAAGAATCGGATTATATCTGATTTATTGCTAAGTGTAACGGTAATTGAAGCATCGAAAAGTTCTGGTTCCCTAATAACAGCAAATTTTGCTTTGGATCAGGTAAGGGAAGTGTTTGTGGTTTCTGGTTTTCTTTTAGATTTGCGCTCTATTGGTAGCAGTTATCTAATAAGAAAGGTGCTAAACTTATCGAATCTGCTAATGATATAATAGAAAGTGTGAGGTTTAATTTACCTTCTTGGCAAAAAAGCCTGTTTAATATTGAGCATTGTCCTGTTAACCAAAAATAGAAAAATTATAACAAACAAGATCTGTTATAGTTAATCATGTCAACTCTGTCTCCATTGGTATAGATGGGCTCATCTCAATAAGTGGGTTATCTAAACTTGGCTTTGATGGCTCTCTTAGAACTGGAGTTGGGAAGCAAAATAGAACGATCAACAAGGAATAAAGTATCAATGATTTTTTTTTATTGTTTTAGCTACAATACTTTACTTTCTTTTAAGCAGTTGGCCAAGTCAAGAAAGGTGAATCTATCTCTTGTTGCAAATGCAAGATCTACCACTTTGCAATATTGCTCTTTCATTCCAATTGAGGTGTTCTGGTAAATGTGGAATTGACAGATCTTCAAATATTTTCTGCAGACATTTTGCAGGTAATAAATTTTGTTTGATTAAACTGGAAACATTACTCCATTCCTTATGAAGGATCTCTTTGATTTTCTGCTGCAGAATTTTTTTGTTCTAGAATTTTTGTAAATTCAGTATTACCAAAACACTTAATTATATGTTCTGTGTCTAGAGTAGTTGGTTTGATGATGGGATTTTGTATTAATAATCTTTTTTCCTGCAAATTAGCCATGGTAATCGTTGTAACGGCAATTTTTCACCATGTAGTGAGGAGTAATCTTTTGTTACCATTTGCGTGAGCTATTATGGCTCTCCTTGGCTTGCAGAATAGCTACCTTTTGATATTACCATTCCAAATCCTGAGATCAGTAAGGCTTCTATGAGTAATAGGACTTTTTTGCTTCTTTTAACAAGCGCTAGATACTCTCTTAGCAAAATTTGCTCCAGGTAGCGGACAAGTGTAAAGGGTGATTCGTTGTATTCTGTGCCAAGTAATAGGTGAGATAGTAACAGTCTGCTTGCACTGTTGAACGACAAATGAAATCTGCAGATCCACTTAGTGTAAGACGCGGTGGTGCATTGGCGGTTATATTAATGTTGATATATATTGCTTAGGAAGATGTGCTTTGAACGATTTTTTATATCCATCTACTAATATTGAGGCATTTGCAGAAGTATATCCATTCATAGAAGCAGCTGTTGGAAAAGATATGTAATTTTTGCCTTCTAGGTAGTTTGCGTACTTACAGACATCATTAACAGTGCTGCTACCGAACGCAACTATTAAACCACTATCTTCTACCTTATTTCTGACTGAATTTGTGATGTCAAGAGAGGCGGTAGAATTGCCAGAAATAATTAAGTTGGGAGTTTTATTGAGTACGTTTTTATTAAAAGCTCTGCTGTATTTTTATCTACAACTAAAAAAATATCATTTTCGTATTGTGTGCATATTTCATAGATATTGTCTACAAAGTGATGACCTACTATTACTATAGAGGTTTGTTTAGTTTGATGTAATATTTGTTTTAAATAATGCATAAAATGTTTACAATATAGTAATATCAGTATTTTAAGGTGACATGAAAATTGATCCTGTAGAGCTAACTAAGAAATTAATTTCTTTTAAGAGTATAACACCAAGGGACGATGGAGCAATAGAGCATATAGCGGCGATCCTCGAGAAAAGTGGTTTTGACTGTGAGATTTTAGAGTTTGGTGATAATAAAACTAAAGTTAAAAATCTTTATGCAAAATATATAAACGGGGTACAAAATTTGTGTTTTGCAGGCCATGTTGATGTTGTACCACCAGGTCAATTAAAAGATTGGATATCTGACCCGTTTAGTCCAGAAGTTAGGGATGGGTTGTTGTATGGGAGAGGGGCAACTGACATGAAAAGCGGGATAGCTGCGTTTATTACTGCTATGGTAGATTTAGTTGCAGAAAAGTTTAGATTCAACGGTTCGATAAGTGCGTTGATTACCAGTGCTGAAGAAAGTACGGAAGAATATGGAACAAAGGCGGTTTTGAAATGGATGGAGAGTAAGCATAAGAAAATAGATTATTGTGTAGTTGCTGAACCAACCAGTAGTGAGAAATTAGGTGATACTATAAAAATAGGCAGAAGAGGTTCTGCAACATTTGAGCTAATTTGCCATGGAAAACAAGGGCACGTTGCTTATCCGGATCTAGCGGACAATCCAATATATAAGATGATATCAATATTGAATAGGATAAAAGATACTACTTTTGACGGCGGTAATAAATATTTTCAGCCTTCAAATTGCGAAATTACTACTATCGATGTTGGAAACAGTACTGACAATGTAATACTTGATTCAATAACTGCAGGCTTCAACATTAGATACAACAATATGCAAACACCTGATGGTTTATATAAGTTGATTGATGAAATATGCTTCAGTGTAACTAACGATTATAAACTCTCTATGCATAGCAGCAGGGGTGCTTTTCTTTCTACTCCCGATAGAAATACTGATGTTATGTTTGATGCAATAAACAAAGTTACCAATATTGATGCTGTGCTGGCTACAAGTGGTGGCACATCTGACGCTGCATTTATTAAAGATGTTTGTCCAGTGATTGAATTTGGGATGATTAATAAAACCTCACATCAGGTAAACGAGTGTGTATTAGTGAACGATATACACAAATTAACAGCTATATATAAGGAATTTATAAAAAGTTATTTTTACCCCACTAATAGGATATTAAATCAGATTAATGTAATTGGTAATGTACCTGATAGCCCATTGTTAGCTTGAGTGTATTTTAGGCTAGTAGAGACAGCTAATTGGAAAAGATCCTTAGGTGGTAAAACTAAAGAAAACTTGCATGTAAATTTCTCAAGGTGTAAAATTAAAGATGTTTTAAAATGAATAGGTTAATTATGAATCTTGTGACAAAATCTGCTATCAATTTTACTGCTCCAGCTGTTCTTCCTAATGGGGAAATAGTTGATGACTTCTGTCTGAGTGAGCACATAAAAGGTAAGTATGCTATCCTTCTTTTCTATCCACTTGATTTTACCTTTGTTTGTCCAACTGAATTGATATCGTTGAATAATAGAATAAGTGAGTTTGCAAAGCGTGATGTTGAAGTAATAGGAATAAGTGTAGATTCAAAATTCTCGCATTATCAATGGCGAAAAACTTCAGTTAGCAATGGTGGTATCGGAGAAATTAGCTACACTTTGGTGTCTGATATTAAAAAGTCTATATCAAGAGACTATGGAGTGTTATATGATGACTCAATTGCACTGAGGGCAACTTTCGTTATTGATGATAAATTTATTGTGCGTCACCAGTCAATAAATGATATGCCTTTAGGGCGTAATATGGATGAATTTATTAGAATCGTTGATGCAATAAAACATAATGAAGAGCATGGTGAAGTGTGTCCAGCTGGGTGGAAGAAAGGCAAGCCAGCAATGCAGGCAAGTGATGAAGGAGTGACTGATTATCTAAACTCATACAGTGAAGAATTATAGATTTGGTACAAAAGTTCTTATTATTGGATCTGGGGCAGCAGGTTACGCTGCTGCTATATATGCAGCACGTGCAAACTTGGAGCCAGTTGTAGTAACAGGAATGCAGCCTGGTGGCCAGCTTACGATCACTATGGGTGTTGAGAATTATCCTGGTTTTGTTTCAATACAAGGTCCAGAACTAATGAAACAAATGAGGTTGCATGTAGAAAAGGTGGGAGCAGAAATAGTAAATGATGAAATAAAGAGCGTTGAACAACTTGAGTATTCTAATGAGTATAAATTTAGGTCTTCTGGTAATAACGATGACTACTATTCCAATGCAGTTATAATTGCAGCTGGTTCACAAGCGAAGTGGCTTGGTTTGGAAAGTGAAAGGAAATTTCAAGGTTACGGAGTTTCAGCATGTGCAACTTGTGATGGTGCGTTTTTTAGGAATAAGATTGTAGCCGTGATTGGTGGAGGAAATACCGCCGTTGAAGAGGCAATATTCTTAACTCGCTTTGCTAAAGAAGTTATATTAATACATAGGCGCGATAAATTGAGAGCGGAAAAGATAATGCAAGACAGGCTCTTTGCGAATAATAAAATAAAAGTCATATGGAATCATACTGTAGAACAAGTTCTTGGAGAAGAGAATCCAAAGAAAGTTACTGGTATTACAATTAAATCAACGAAAATTGATGAAATCCAGGAATTGAGAGTGAATGGGGTATTCATTGCAATTGGGCATGCACCAAATACAGGTGTTTTCAAAAGTTTTATTGAAATGGATGAGCAGGGTTATATAATTACAAAACCTGGAACAACTTTAACTAGTAGAGCAGGGGTGTTTGCTGCAGGTGATGTTCAAGATAAGGTATATCGTCAAGCAGTGGTTGCAGCAGGTACAGGGTGCATGGCTGCACTTGATGCAGAGAAGTTTTTAGAATGCACAAGTAAATAAAGAGTTAAAAAGTAGGGAATGTATAAGATTGCTTTTTTAAGAAGAAGGGAGGATTTATCACTATTTTCTTTTTTTGTTGTATGGTAATAGTGAATTATTGAAGTAGATTTGATGTGCATAGTAATAGAACAAGTACTACTGGTTACGGATTTAGTTGGATAACTCCTGGACCACTTAATGAGTCAACACAAAAGCTATTTCAGGCTATTGATAATGAGAACCTAGAAGATTTTGAACGGGCTATAGCAGAAGGTACTGATGTTAATACGTTTGATGAAGAAGGTATGACACCTTTAATGTCTGTTGCTAATACCTACATAGCTAGCAGTAATCAGCCTACACTGAAAGAAATGACTAAGTTGCTTATACAAAAAACAGAAATATCGATGTTAATGCTCAAAGTAAGCAATCTGTTTGTGAGTAAAGACGAAAGAGAGATCAATTTGGGCGTCTAATATATTTATTTTGTGGTTGGAAAGTGGCAGAGGTACGGCCAGGTTATTACAGATGTTGTAATAATGGTCAAGTTGTGAATAGTGTAAATGATCAAGGTGAGTGTGTATACTTAGGTGACTTATACAATGATATGGTGGAGTCTGTTGAAACTTCTAATATGAAAAAAAATAAGGCCTTGCATATTGCTTGCTGGGTTGGAGCTAAGTATATAGTAGAAATGTTGCTCACACCTCAAGATAAAAACTTATATTAGAGATTATGAATATAGGAACCTTCTAGGTTGTACTGCAAGAGGATTTGAGGATACAATAAGACTAGAATTTGAAAAAGCATAAAAAGGGAAAGAATTATTGAATCCTCTGCATAGTAGAAACGTTTATCTAGTGAAGGTTCTATTGGATACAAAACTTAATCCTAATTGCTGAAGAATAGCCCAAATGGAGAAATAGAAACACCACTTGACCTGATCGTCAAATCGTGTTTAGAAGGAATAACACAAGATAAGCAAGAAGTATTGATAAAGCTTTTAGAACATAAAAATCTATACTTTAGTCAAATAAAGTCGACACCTCCAATAGAGCTTAATGTACAATTGAAGCAAATAATTGAACTGGCTATTATAGAACGATTAACTGATGCTATTAGTAGAAAAATTTAGATGATGTAAAAAAAAGTTGGTAGAAGGTAATTGTTTCATGAATCGTGCAATTGTTACTGCTATATTGAGGAATATTAGTGATCCAATCGGATCTATTATAAATTATCTAGATGAAGAATTTTCTGCAAGTGCAGTGCAACATTTTGCAAGTACAAATGATATACCGGTAGATTTTGAACAGTTTGTGTGAAAGCTTGTAGATGAACTTGAAAGTCAAAAGCTCAACTTATAGAAGAAGAGCAAAAGCTGAATAGGGTTGTGCATGAAGAAGCGGTTAAAATTAGCAGAATTTCACAATTAAAAAGAAACTTGGAACGAGTAGAACTAGAAAGAGTGAATCAACGAGTCAAATAGCTCGGCTTACTAATGAAAATGCTCAACTTTGTACTCAAAACCAAAGTTTAAATAGTGGAACCCAAAAACCTCAGAAGCAAGCGCTCAGAATAGAAAACAAAGCAACTACGCTTTTGCATCTTTTACGTTGTTTGGGAATATGCGCTGTTGGTGCATGTTTAACAATATCTGATTTAAGCAATATGCATTTCGCTTGTTGCCGGCTACATTGGTTTTTCTTACAGCAGAATGTTGTTTAAAGCTAACACAATGCTTAGTAGGGATGTTAAACGCGATCAAGTTGCAGGCTGTCTCAATCGACTAAAAGATGATTTAGAGTTTTAACTTTTTATCTTTTTCCAGACTCTGTTGGAAATTTTTATACATATTAAAAACATCCTGATAATTTAGGTGAGTATAAACCTGAGTGGTTTCGAGGCTTGAATGACCAAGAAGTTGTTGTATAAATCTTATGTCAACATTTTCTTGAAGCAAATGAGTAGCAAAGCTATGACGGAATGCATGTGGAGATACAATTTCCGGCAAATTTAACATTCTTCTTATTTTTTGCAAACGATTAGCGACATAAGTTCTTCCTAATTTTTTTCCTCTTACTCCCACAAAGAGATGTTGTGCTTCATTGTTAACACTAAGATAAGGGCAAGCTTTTACGTATTCTTGTATAAACATTTTTACTACTGGAAGAATAAATACCTGTCTTTGTTTATCTCCTTTACCTGTTACTATTAAACTTTCATTGCTGATATCACTGACTTTAAGATTCAATGCTTCACTGATTCTTAAACCTGTGCCATATAACAGGACAATAATCGCAATTTCTCTTTTTATTATCCAAGGTTCGCCTAAATCAAGCAATTTTATTTCTTTCACTGAAGTTTTTGTATTGCCTTCTGTCGTTCCAATGCTTAACACTGGAATCCAGTTTTTGATCGAAAGTGTGCGCTTGTTTATGATTAATTTTCTGGTGTCTGAGCACTGGAATCCTGGCAAGCTGAAATTGCAATGTTTGTACAGTTGTGTGCTTAGCACCGATTCTTTTTTTTTGGTCGCATACTGGAATGACAAAGAGGAGTGAGTTTCTTGTAAAGAATAGTTATGCAAGAAGAAATCTACTAAAGTTTTTATATCAGATATTGATAATGCTTTAGGCAAAGTTCTTCTTTGAATTGGCCTTGACAGGGAAAATACAGCCTCATTGTTTACTTCATAATTGTTTTTTATATACTTGAAGAAGTTTCTGATTACTGATAATGCACGAGTGTTAGATCTTGCGTTTATACCTCTTGCATAGCGAAAACTAAACCAACTCCTGAGCTCAGGTACGCTCAATTTTTCCAAAGAGCCAACATTTACTTCTTCACCAATGTGAGCACTGAGGAAACTGATAAAATCTTTTAGATCCCTCATGTATGATTCTAAAGTGTTAGATGAATAAGACCTATAGCACCTTAGCCACTCATGCCAATTTTCAATGATTGGACCTAAGTCCATAGTTACTTTTTAAAGAAAGCATCTATGCACGCATCACGGAAAGCTTCATTTATGTCAGGATGAGAGTGACAAATTCTATATATATCTTCTGCTGCTGCACCGTATGCCATTGCCACCGCTGCCTCGTTAATTAGCGTATCAGCATATGCACCTATGATATGCACACCTAATATTGTATCTGTTGTACTGCAAGTTAGCACTTTCACGAACCCTTCAGCATCATCAGTGATTTTTGCTCTGCCGTTTGCAGCAAATTGGCATTTACCAACTTTGTACTTTCGACCAGCACTTTTCAATTCCTCTTCAATTTTACCAATTGAAGAAACTGCAGGATGAGTATAAATGACCGACGGTATGATTTCATAATCAACGTGAGGGGACTGCCCAGCTATTATCTCTGCAACTGCCACTCCTTCTTCTTCTGCTTTATGAGCAAGCATTGCTCCACCGATCACGTCACCAATGGCAAATATTCCTTTCACATTAGTTTCATATCTATTGTTGACTTGAATAAAACCACGGTTATCTTCCTCTATTTTTTCATCGATACCAAGATCCTCAGTGCATGGTTTGCGGCCTACTGCAATGAGCACCTTATCTGTTTCTATAGTATTCGTTTGATTATCTTTAATAGAGGAAACTTTCACACTCAAAGAATTACTATTTTGTTTTATTTTCTCAACTTTAGTGCTAAGCATAAATTTTATTCCTTGTTTTTGTAGACTGGAAAGCAAAGACTTACTTAATTCTCCATCCATTGTTGCAGCAATTCTATCAAGAAATTCTACTACAATAACTTCAGACCCTAGTCTGCTCCATACGGAAGATATTTCAAGCCCTATTGCCCCAGCTCCAATTACGACGAGCTTTTTTGGCACTTCAGTTAAAGATAATGCACCAGTGGATGAAATAATATTCTTCTCATCGATATTAATTCCTGGTAAAGAACTGACGTTGGAACCGGTTGCAATTACTATGTTTTTTGTCTTCAACACCTTGTCTTCAACTGAAACTTTGAGGCTATCTTGATCAAAAGAAGTAATTTTTCCAAGGCCGTTGATTTTAGTAATTTTGTAAAGATTAAACAGATAATCTATACCTTTTCCAAGCTCCTGAACTCTGGCGTCCTTGTACCCTAGCATTTCTTTTAGGTTGAAGTTTACATCTTTAGTTTTTATGCCAAGTTTTGGCAGGTTATTTTTCGTGTAGACATACTGGTAGGAGGAGTGAAGTAACGCTTTAGAGGGTATACATCCAACTCGTAAACATGTGCCACCAAAAATGCTATTTTTATCTATGCAAGCAACTTTCAATCCAAGTTTTGCAGCAGCGATAGCACACTTATAACCACTTGGACCGCCACCTATAACAATCAGATCATAATTATTCATAAAAAACGAACCTATTTTCTAAAGAATAAACACCATTTCCTTCAGTTGTTATGTATATCTTGCCATGGGTAAACACTGGAGTATGAAACACATTACCCGGTATTTTAATAGTTTCTTCTACACTTTCAAACCCAGGGAAAGCAAGCATTGAACCTTTATTACTTGTAACCCATAGCGTATGAGCATACATAACTGGAGCAAATAATTGCGTATTTTCTATTAAATCAGACGTCCAGACTACTTCTCCGCTTTGTATATCGATGCCAATTACTTTGTTGTCTTTAGTCACTATAAAAATTCTACCACCTGTTTTTTGTTCCTTTACAGGGATAAGTGGACTATAATATGACTCAATGTCTGATACACTTTTTACCTTTAGTGGCTTGGACCATAAAATATTTCCTGATTTTACGTCAATACTATAAATGTAAGAGTTATTTTTGGCTATTAAAATGTTGTCACATACTCTTGGTGTGGTAGTTATATCTGTGAGCGGTGTATCAAAAAGGTTTGTGAACAATTTTTGGCTCCACAATTTTTTACCATCTTCATTAAAGGCTATTAGTTCACCGTTTGAAAATGGTGCTATTATTTTATCGTTGAAAATTGCTGGTGATATGGAGTATAAACCTCGAATCTCATTGATACCATTTGGTAAGTCCAAGCAGGACTGCCGTCTTTTACATCAAACGTATGCAGATAGTTATCGATGGTCAAAACTATCAGTTTATTATTTATTACTACTACTTTTCCTCTTGCAGGAGCTCTCAGCTCTTTTTCCCATTGAATCTCTCCAGTTTTTGCATCTATTGCATGTAGAACGTTATCTACTACAAAGAAAACATTTCTTCCATAACGCGATAGGCTTATGTTACCAATCTTTTTTCTGTGTGGAAGGTGTAATTTCCAGTTCATAACCCTTGAGTTGTCAATATCAAAGGAATACAAGGTGCCATGCTTATCTGCCAGAATAACACTATTTTCTGTGAGCACTGGGGCCACATATCCTTGGGATAATTTTTTATTCACTAGACTTATTCGTTCACTTGCCATTGTGTAGCTGCTACACGATAATATTATCATAACAATTATTACTTTCATTACTTATTGAAAACAAGATTTATTAATATACATGCTAGAAATCTTAATTACAATAAAAATGTTCTTATTGCATGTTGAAAGTGTAGGGCTTTTTCACAAAAAATCAGTTGCATTCTTTATAGGAATAACGATTTTCAAATCTTCAAGGTATCATGCGAGTAACTGACATCATTTGTTGTATTTAACAAGTTGGCTTCACGTTAGCCATAGATATTTAAAAAATTTACCAAATAGAAAAAAGGCAAAAGAAACAAAGTAGCTAATTATTAACTCTTTACTTTATTTGATATTGGGTGATACCTTAAGCGCTTTATAAGCGCGTTTCAGCTTGTATAGGTAAAAATCTAAAGCTTTTATAAAACGGTGCACATAGTGCGAAAAATTAAACAGTAGTACACTAAATGCAAGATCTTCTTGTCATTTTAACCTGCCCAGATTGGAAAGTTATAAAATAACTAAATTCCGTAGTAAGAGGAATGATAAAGCTTGTCAAGTAGTTTTTTAGTCCTGTTTCTGTGTGGCTAGAAAGATCTAGATGCTAGTTTTAACTATTTAAGTAACAAGAGGTAACGTCATTGATTACACGTATTCCATCTGTTATATATAGTCTTTTGAATATGAGAAAACTAGTGAGTGAGTATGATATTGTAGTTATAGGTAGCGGTCCTGGTGGTTATATAGCAGCAATTAGAGCGGCACAACTTGGATTTAAAACTGCAATTATTGAAAAGGAAAAAAGTTTAGGTGGTATATGTTTAAATTGGGGGTGTATACCAACTAAATCGCTACTTAGAGCGTCCAAAGTCTATGAACTTATAAAAAGATCGGAGGAATTTGGTATAAAAGTAAAGGATGCAAGCTTTGATATACAGTCGATAGTAAAATCCTCAAGGAACGTTGTTGGTAAATTGTCAAGCGGTGTTGCGTATTTGATGAAAAAAAATGGCATTAAAGTCTACCAAGGTTTTGGTAAACTTGCAGGTAATCATACTATAAAAGTTTCTAGTGGTAGGGAGGAACAAGAAATTTCTTCCAGACATATTATTTTAGCAACAGGTGTGAGAATGCGAAATCTGCATGGGATAGAAGCAGATGGAGATTTATTATGGAATGCACAGCATGCTATGACCCCGGATAGATTGCCAAAGTCACTACTAATTATAGGGTCTGGTGCTATAGGAATAGAATTTGCGAGTTTTTATAGTACTTTGGGAGTTGATGTAACAATCATAGAGGTAAAGAACGCTATTTTGCCGCTGGAGGATAAAGATATTTCAAATTTGGCACAAGAGATATTTACAAGAAAGGGAATAAGAATATATACAAACAATAGTGTAAAAGCCTTTACTAAAGGTAAGAACTCTATTAAAGTGCAACTAAGCAGTGGTGAAAGCAAAGAGTTTGATAGGGTAATTGTTGCAGTTGGTATTCAGGCAAGCACTGAAAGTATAGGTTTAGAAAATACAAAAGTTAAATTAAGTGCTTCTGGTTTTGTTGAAACGAATGAATGGTATGAAACTGATGAATCAAGTGTATATGCAATAGGTGATATAGCTGGTCCGCCATGTTTAGCACATAAAGCAAGCCACGAAGCCGTGATCTGCATTGAAAGAATTGCTGGTAAAAATGTTCGTGCGTTAAGAAAAGAATGCATACCAAATTGCACTTACTCTCATCCGCAAATAGCAAGTGTTGGCCTTACTGAAGAGCAGGCAATAAAAGATGGGTATGATATAAAAATAGGGAAGTTTCATTCCAACTTTAATGGTAAATCTATTACGCTAGGTGAAACCGAAGGGTTAGTAAAGGTGATTATAGATAAAAAAACAGGTGAGCTTCTTGGAGCTCACATGATAGGAGTAGGAGTAACAGAGTTAATTAGCAATTTTGTCCTTGTAAAGCAGCTAGAAGGAACAGACTGTGACATAAAGTCTGTGGTCTTCCCTCATCCAACCATTTCAGAGATGATACATGAATCAGTACTTGCTGCATATGATGAGTCGTTAAACAGTTGAGTTAATGTTCCATTGTTTTGGAATTGTCAATATCTTGAGTAGTAGCTTGATTTGATACTTCAGTTCCAACAGATTGATTGCCAGCACCAGATTTTTTTATGCCTTCTTTCAACTCTGCAGCTGCTTCTTTCATTTCACGTTTTTTCTCTGGTTTAAGGTCTTCTGAGCTTTTTTCTTTGCTATCTAAACCTTGTTGTTGATCAGTATTTCTCATTTTATTTTGAGCTTGCTAAGGGAGATCAACAGTTGATTTGAGGAGAACTTTTATTATGTTTTTAACAGTTTAAAAAAACTCCGCTCCTGCTTTCTCTTTGTTCTTTAGGTTTATTTTTTTTTCACATTAGATTCTTTTTTGCTATTACTACTTTTGGGCATTGTAACTCAACTATCATAAAGCTTAATAAGATTCTGCGTGCAAGTTATTAAATTATAGTTAATAATCTAGCATCATTTTGTTATTCACAGATGGATATCGTTCTAGCAACAGGTGGTACAGGTGGACACATTTTTCCAGCTATAACCTTAGCAAGAGCAATAAAAAGGCAAGGATACGATAGCATATTATTTGCTGATAAAAAAACAGGTAAAAATACTGACGTGAAGGACTATACCCTGCCACTAAATAAACCGGGTGGCAATAAGTTTAGGTTTTTTCTCTTGTTGATATATAGTTGTGTGTTAGCATTATATCAAATAAGAAAGTTAAAACCAAAACTGGTCATTGGTTTTGGTGGCTATGCTTCTTTTCCAACTCTTCTTGCAGCAAAAGTTCTTTCTATACCTATAATTTTACATGAACAAAATGCGGTTTTAGGGAGAGTAAATAAATTCTTTTTCAATAGTGCAGAATTGATTGCAACTAGCTTTCCAGAAACTAAGTATGCAAAAGGCAATAAATGTGTTTTTATAGGAAATTTTGTTGATATAAAAGCAAAGAGCCATTCTAGCACTAAGAAAATCCTAACTGTATTAATCATAGCAGGTAGCCAAGGTGCAAATTTTTTTGATGATGTAGTAAGTAGCGTAATTTGTAACCTGCCTATTGAAATAAGAAAGAAGATTAGAGTAGTACAACAATGCATGAAGAAAAATATGAATAAGGTAGAGGGCTTATACAAAGGAGGACAGGTTATTTGTGAGTTGAGTGAATTTTTTGATGATATGGGAAGCAGATTAACCGATGCTCATTTGGTAATTAGCAGGGCAGGTGCAACTTCAATAGCAGAGATCACTCTTGCTAGACGCCCTGCTATATATATTCCTTATCCTTGCTCAAAGGATGATCATCAATTTTATAATGCGGAATATATTAAAGATTCAGGGGCAGCTGTAGTAGTTGAGCAAAATAGTGAGGTGAAAAAAAATCTAACGAAGTTACTAGTTAATCTGTTAGGTGATTCTCAAAAACTACGTGATATGGCTAATAATACTAAGAAAATAAGGATAAAGAATGGGGTTACTGAGTTTATTAGAATAGTAATTCACAAACTTGGTTGACTAATATGGCTGCTGGCTTTTTCTTCAAATGTGTTCCATAGGTCTTTTTCTAGTGATGTATTATATAGTTTATTGATGTAAACTACTCCCGTGGGTGAAGTTATGTTGATTTCGAGAAGAAAGTCATCTACAATATCAATGCCAACAAATATTAGCCCTCTTTTCTTTAATTCAGGGCCAATTTTATTACATATTTCATTGTCTCTATCGTTCATTTCAACGGGTTCAAAACTTGCTCCAAGCCGCAAATTTGTTCTAATTTCTCCACTGACCCTTGGAACTCGTTTCATTACTCCAATTGGTTGACCATCCAGCAACAATATTCTTTTATCTTTGTTTACATTTTTACAAAATGCTTGTGCAATTACAGGACATTTATATTTTGTGATCATAAGTTCCACTACTACTTGAATACTGTTTTCATTTTGTATTCTTATTACATCGTTTCCTCCATAGCTGTACAATGGCTTCAGAATAATACCTCTGTAATCGTGGTAAAAATCTCTGATCATTGATATATTTTCAGTAATCAAAGTTGGAGGAATTAACTCTGGAAATAATGAAGTTATCAATTTTTCAGGACAATTTCTCATTTCTGTTGGATTATTAATTACCAGTGCTCTAGTTTTTTCTAAAATATAGGTAGTTGTAATGTAACGCATATCAAAAGGTGGGTCTTGTCTGATAAATATGATATCCATTTCATTCAAGTTAATAACTACATCTTCTTTAGAGGTAAAATTACAATCATCAACACTGACTTTCTGAGCAAGAGCAATTGGCTGATTTAGCTTTAGTGCTAAATTGCTAGGGGCATAGGCAAAAACTTTGTACTTCCTTCTTTGTGCCTCTTTTATTAATGCAAATGTAGTATCAGTTTCAAAGTTTATATTTTCATCCATTTGAAAAGCTACTCTTGTTTGCATATCACTTTTGATATAAAAATTACTGCTGAAAACTAAGTTTCAAAGAAGTCCGTTAATGACGTAACTTGCTATTTCTATACCGTATATAGCTCACGACTTGTTTTACTCCCTTTACTTTTCTTGCAATTGCTATTACGGCTTTTAATTCTGCTTTATTTTGGGCTATACCCATCAAATAAACAACTCCATCAACCGTATTGATGCTATAGTTAATTGATTTGATGTTTCTTTTTCCCAGGAGTCTTGTTCTTATTTCTGCCGTTATCATATAATCCACAGTGGTATCAAACATGGAAGTAGTTTGAATTGGTGTTACTCTTGTCTCATTTATCACTTCTTTAACTTCTTTTTGCTGCCAAGCTATTTTTTCTGCTGTGAGTTGCTTCTCAGGAGTGTCAACGTTTCCAATAAGCAATACTCTTCCTTCACTTACTCTAACCTTAATAGATGAAAATAGCCCATGTTTTAAAAGTTCCTTGTTGATTCTAATGACCATGGTTGTGTCATCAACGATATTTCCCAGGGATTTATCTTGCATTGTTATTGCTGTTGCTGTTGCCACTACACCACCTATTATAAGGGTTGTGCAGCCACTCTGTGTGATCAGAAAAATTGCAAGT
This sequence comes from Wolbachia endosymbiont strain TRS of Brugia malayi, assembly GCF_000008385.1. NCBI lineage: Bacteria > Pseudomonadati > Pseudomonadota > Alphaproteobacteria > Rickettsiales > Anaplasmataceae > Wolbachia > Wolbachia endosymbiont of Brugia malayi. Next base: position 730,939 of record NC_006833.1, on the reverse strand, counting down.
AATAAACTTGTTATTAATTTCATTATTGGTTTTTAGAATTTAGAGCTCTTATTAAGAAATGTTAATAAGCTTTTTTGATTGTGTAAATACCATAAATTAAGTAAGACTTTAAATCTTGAATATTTTAATAGTGTACCTATAATGGAGTACTGAAGATTTTTTGCGGATATGATGGAATTGGTAGACGTGCCAGGTTTAGGTCCTGGTGAGCTTGCTCATGGGGGTTCAAGTCCCTCTATCCGCACTTGAAATCATGTAACTTAGGTTTTAAGAAAAAATTTATAATCACTGAATACACTTTTAGCTGTGTGAAAAAACCTGTTCTTAAAGATTGTATTTAACTTAAATTCTGATAGAATGACTCTGTTAGAATATAAATTAAAATGTTGATAAATGGATTGTAATGTCTAGTAATATACCTCAAAATGCAGTAGAAGTAGATACATTAAGTAGTATATATACTTATAAGGAACTTAGTATAGATAAACTAAAGCATGAGTATGAAATCACGGTTGGTAGCAATTATATAGAACAAAAGGTGAATTCTAGACTACAAGAAATAGCAAAAAACGCAAAATTGCCTGGATTTAGGTCTGGAAAGATGCCCTATGATCTTGTTGTTACAAATTATAAGAACGAAGCTTTGGAATATGTAGTAAATAGTACGATTGACTATTGCTCAAGTGATTTAATGAAAAAAATTGAAGTCAAGTCTCACATTTATCCTAAGGTTGATATTATGTCATTACCAAATTTGAATGAAGAGGGTGAGAAGAGCAATTTTGTATACAAACTGTCTTTTGAATCAATGCCGGAAGTACCAGTAATAGATCTTGATAAAATAAATTTGAAAAAAGTTGAAGCAAGGATTGAAGAGGAGGACATAAAAGGGTTTGTCGATTCTATAAAAACAAGATTTCCTAGCTTTGTTTCTGTTGATGATGCTTCTTATCAGGCAAAGAATGGAGATAAATTGGTAATTGACTTTGAAGGACGAATTAGAAATAAGCTTTTTCAGGGTGGGAGCAACAAAAACTTTAAAGTTACTTTAGGGTCTGGCACATTTATTAATGGTTTTGAAAATCAATTAACTGGTATGAAAAAAGGAGAAACAAAAAGTTTTAAGTTGAAATTTCCTGAGGATTATCAAACCATTTCCCTTGCGGGACAAGAGGCTAATTTTTCTGTTCGAGTTAATGATATTCAAGTTGCTGAAGATTTTGGAGGTGATGATGAAATGGCTAAGAAAATTGGGTTTAGAGATTGTTCTTCGCTAAAAAATCATGCAAAAGAAGTAATTGGTGGTCAGTGTGAAGAAATGAGAGATCTCTTGATTAAGAAGGAGCTATTTGACTATTTGGATGCTAATTATAGCTTTGATTTACCTACAGATGTAGTAAGACAGGAGCAACAGAGAGTGGAAAGGGAGTTGGGCTCTAAGGATGACTCTTGTAAGGAAGCTGAAAGGCGTGTAAAACTTGCAATGTTATTTATGAAGTTTAGTACAGAGCATAAGATATCGTTAACTCAAAATGATATTTTAAATGTTATTGTAAATCAGTATATCAGTAAAGATGTGCCATTTGATAGGGTATTTAAGCATTTTAAGTCAGACAGACAATTTCAAGAGTTAGTTAGAGGGCAAGCTCTAGAGCATAAAGTTACGAGTTACATAATAGAAAAAGTTAATAAAGAAGAGCAAATTGTTTCTGTGAAAGAGTTAAAAGAATTGTTTGGTAATATTTAGTAGGAAAAGGTATGACTCTTATACCAATTGTAATTGAGCAAACTAGTCGTGGTGAGCGTGCTTATGACATATATTCTAGGCTAGTAAAAGAGAGGATAATTTTTGTAACTGGTCCTGTTGAAGATAACATGGCCAGCGTAATAGTAGCACAGCTTTTATTTTTAGAATCGGAAAACCCTGATAAAGACATTTATATGTACATTAATTCACCAGGTGGTGTTGTAACTGCTGGTTTGTCGATTTATGATACAATGCAGTATATAAAGCCAGATGTTTCAACTTTGTGTATAGGTCAAGCTGCGTCTATGGGTTCTTTATTACTTGCAGCTGGCACAGAAGGTAAGCGTTACTCTCTACCTCATTCAAGAATTATGATACATCAGCCATCTGGTGGTTATCAGGGTCAAGCAACTGATATAGAAATACATGCTAATGAAATTTTGCGGGTTAAGAGAAAACTGAATCAGATTTATGAAAAACATACTGGAAATTCACTGAAGAAAATTGAAGGAATGATGGAAAGAGATAAATTCATGGATCCTGAAGAAGCGAGAAGAATTGGCTTGATTGATAGAGTAATAGCTGAGCGTAAGGATATTAAGGTTGAGAATATTAAAGTTGAACAAAAGGTAGGTTAATGGATAACAACAATGACGATTTACACTACTGTTCTTTTTGCAACAAGGCACAAAATGAAGTAGACAAGTTGATTACTAATTCTTCAGATGGTTTGAAAGTGTTTATTTGCAACGAGTGCATAGAGTTATCCCATAAAGCAATAAGTCAAAAGAAAGGTGGATCTTTTAATTCAGATTATATGTCTGATGTAAAGTTATTACTAAAAAAGCCTGAGGATATAAAAATTTTTCTTAGCAAGCATGTTGTAGGTCAAGAGCACGCACAACACGTTTTGTCTGTGGCTATGTATAACCATTGTCAATCCATGGCACAGTTTAATGCCATAAGTGATGTCGAAATTGAAAAATCGAATGTGATGCTCATTGGTCCCACTGGTTCTGGTAAAACTTTACTAGCTAAAACGCTTGCTAAAGTTTCAGATGTACCATTCGCTATGGCTGATGCGACAACTTTGACCGAGGCAGGTTATGTAGGTGATGATGTAGAAAGCGTGTTGTCGCGTCTATTGCAAGCTGCAAATTATGATGTTGCAAAGGCACAGCGTGGTATAGTGTTTATAGATGAAATAGACAAGATCACAAGAAAATCTGAAAGCACTTCGATAACACGTGACGTTTCAGGTGAGGGAGTCCAGCAAGCTTTGCTTAAGATAATGGAGGGCACAGTTGCTTATGTTCCACCACAGGGTGGGCGAAAGCACCCACAACAAGAGTTTATACAAGTAGATACTAATAACATACTATTTATTTGTGGAGGAGCTTTTGAAGGTCTAAATAAAATTATTGAAGCAAGAAAAAAGGGAACATCAGTTGGCTTTGGAGCAGATATAAGTCAATCTAAAGAGCAAAAGAAAAAGAATACTTTGCATGATGTTCAACCTGAAGATTTGATCAAATTTGGTTTAATACCAGAATTTGTAGGACGGGTTCCAATAACTGCTGTTTTAGATGAGCTGGACCATGAAGATCTAGTACATGTATTGATAGAGCCAAGAAATGCGCTAATAAAGCAATACAAGGCGTTACTTGCTTTTAGCAAGGTAAACCTTGAATTTTCAGATGAAGCAATATCAGCTATTGCTGAAAAAGCTATGAGTTATAAAACAGGTGCAAGGATGTTACGTGCTATTTTAGAATCACTTTTGCTTGATGTTATGTATACAGCTGGAAATGGGGGTTTTGAGGGTAGTACAATAGTAATCACTAAGGAAATGGTAGAATTAGGGAAAGCAGTGATTAATCATAATAACAAGGGCAATGTTATAACAGTTAATGATTAATTTGAGACATGTATTATGAAAGTTGAATGTGCTGTAGATTCTGGTTTTGCTACATTGCCAGTATTGCCTTTAAGAGATGTAGTAATTTTTCCAAATATAGTGGTGCCTTTATTTATAGGCAGGGAAAAATCTATTAGCGCACTAGAGTATGCAATTAATAATCGCAGTCGTCAAAATGAGATTTTTCTCGTAGCACAGCAAGATGGCTCTATTGATAACCCAGAGCCAAAAGATCTGTATGAAGTAGGTGTGTTGGCAAATATTGTGCAACCCTTGATAAAATTACCTGATAATGCAGTAAAAGTTGTAATCCAAGGAGTGAGCAGGGGGAAAGTTATAGAGTATATTGACTCTCATGCTTTACTACAAGCTAGGGTAGAGTTAGATAGTTATCATGAGTATGAGGAAAGTGAGGATAATGTTGACCTGGAAGCTTTAAGGCGAGCTGTTATAAATGCGTTTGATAGCTGGTGTAAACTAAACAAAAAAAATCATCCTGAAATTATTGTTAATCCCGTCGAGCAGATCAAAAAAATTGATCAGCTTGTAGATACGGTAATCTCATATTTAAGTATAAAAGCATCAGATAAACAAAGTATACTTGAAACTTATAGCTTGGAAGAGCGTTTAAAAAAAGCTTTTGCCTTTATTGAAAGAGAAATAAGTATTTTGAATGCGCAAAACCGTTTATATAAAACAATTAAATCACAAGTTGAAAGTACTCAGAAAGTTTACTACCTTAATGAGCAGTTGAAGGCCATACAGAAAGAATTGGGTGAATTTGAGAATGGAGAGGAGGGAAATATAATAAATGAATTTGAAAAAAAGATAAATGAAATAAAGCTTTCCCAGGAAGCAAGGGAAAAAGCTATGACTGAGTTAAAGAGATATAAGAAAATGAATCCCATTTCTCCTGAAGCTACGGTTATATCTAATTATCTATATTGGTTGCTTGATCTACCATGGGGAAAGTATAAAGATGCGAAAATTAATTTAAATGCAGCTAAAAAGATCTTAGATGAAAATCATTATGGCATAGAAAAAGTAAAAGATAGGATAATAGAGTTTTTAGCAGTATTAAAGAGAGTAAAAGAGATAAAAGGTCCTATACTTTGCTTGGTTGGACCACCTGGTGTTGGTAAAACTTCTTTAGCTAAGTCTATGGCAAGAGCGGTAGGTAGAGATTTTGTTCGCATAGCTCTTGGTGGTGTACGTGACGAATCTGAGATACGTGGCCATAGAAAAACTTACATTGGTTCAATGCCTGGCAAAATCATTCAGCATATGAAAAAAGCTAATTCGTGTAACCCGCTTTTTTTGCTTGATGAAATAGATAAGATGGGTTCTGATTCGCGTGGTGACCCTGCATCTGCATTGCTTGAAGTTTTAGATACTGAACACAATAAGCACTTTACTGATCATTACTTAGAAGTTGAATTTAATCTTTCGAGTGTAATGTTTGTAGCTACAGCAAACAGCTTAAATTTGCCACACCCTTTGCGTGATAGGATGGAGATTATACAATTGTCTGGTTATACTGAGGATGAAAAAATCAATATTGCTAAATATCATCTAATTCCCAAATTAAAAAAAGAGCATGGCTTACGTCAGAGAGAATGGGGCATAACTAATGATGCACTATATGAGTTAATACGCTTATATACACGTGAAAGTGGTGTCCGTAGTATGGAAAGGGAGCTTGCAAAGCTCATGAGAAAAGCAGTTAAAGAAATATTGGCAGGTCAAAATAAGAAAATATCTGTAGGAGTTGATAACTTACAAGATTATTTGGGAGTGCGTAAATACACCTTTGGTATTGCAGAAAAAGATAGCTTAGTAGGGGTAGTAACTGGACTTGCCTATACTGAAACAGGTGGTGATATTTTAATGATAGAATCAGTCCTGATTCCAGGCAAGGGGGAAATAAAATACACAGGAAAGCTTGGAGAGGTTATGCAAGAATCTATAAAGGCTGCATATAGTTATGTTCGATCAAATTGTCTATTTTTTGGTATAAAACCTGAAAAGTTCAAAAATAATGATATACATTTACATCTACCTGAGGGTGCTGTACCAAAAGATGGTCCTTCTGCTGGTAGTGCAGTATGTACATCCATTGTTTCTCTTATGACAAATATACCGATTAACAAGAATGTTGCTATGACAGGTGAGGTAACATTACGTGGTAGAGTTTTAGCTATTGGAGGTCTGAGAGAAAAGTTACTTGCGGCGCTCAGAGGATCAATCAAGACTGTGATTATACCTGGCGAAAATGAAAAGGATATGCAAGAAATTCCAGCAAATATTAAAAAAGAGATCAACGTAGTTTTTGTTAAGAACATTGATGAAGTTATAAAAATTGCTTTAATACGACCTACTATTCCAATTGAAAGCGATAATGGAAGCAGTGCACTTTTTTCCCTATAAAAAATAAAAAAGATGATTTTCCTGGATTATAGAAATACTCAAGTGTTGAAATATTGCTATATTTGAATACATAGGAGTTTTTACTAATAGACAGTGTAGGTATTCTGCTATTAATTGTTACGTTCCTGGGTAATTTGGTTTATTGCCCTTTTTGTAAAAATATTACTAATTTTTTACCGCTTTTTCTGGGTAAGATCAAAATAAGTAGTTAAATTTTATCTTGTATTGTTTTTATGTTTATGATATATTTATTATATGTTAATATTTTATAATTAGGATGAAAATTTAATTATTTTATATACATTGTTTACTTCTTTTTTTGTCTAGCCATGCTTTGGAGTTGATTGGATTAGAGATAGGGTCTACTGTGATGTGCCTCTATATCATAATGACTTTTTTGTAGCTGATATCGTCTATCATTATACAGGCATCACTAAAGTTTCAATTGGAGCTTAGGCATTATGCTCTGCTTATGATTCTACAGAAAAGGATCTGAAGTGGGATTTCTTGCAAAATTACATTATAACTATAAGATTAAAGGTACAGATATCGCTCTATATATTACTGCTAGAATAGGTATTACTGGAATCAAGCAATCTTACAAAAAATTTACAGATAATGATATTTTTTTCGCTTATCAGATAAGCTCTGGTATTAATCTTCCACTTTCTTTAAAGACAAGTATTTTTGCTGGTTATAGGTTATAGAAACTGCAAAAACTTTCTCACAGTGTAGAACTTGGGATAAGGTTTAATCTTAGTGTATGGTTCCAGGGTGTGAGGTGTTATATAATAAGTGAGAAAATTGTGATACTTCTTCCTTTAGTTGCTCAAAAACCTAATTATACCTGCCAAATGCCTCAATTCGCACCTAAAAGGTGCGAAGTAGGAGGTTATTATGTCTGACTACCATATGTTATTCAACTAATAAAAGATTTGCAAATGTTTTTTCAATTAACTATAGAAGAAAATTCCTCTGCATAAGAATTTTTCATAGCATTCAGTGTATCATAATCTGTAAAATCTAATTTTATTGGTGTAATGGTAATAAATCCTTCTTTGATTTTGCCTACACTACCGCTACCTAAATGTTCTCGAGACCAATTTAAACTTAAAGAACCGTCCGGATTTTCAGTGAAAGTTAAGTCTCCATCAATGTTGTATTCACCTTGTTCAGCAAATTCTACTCCTTTTACTTTTTCTGTAGCGGAAAAATTTATGCTCATCGCTATATTTTTAGGCCAGCCAACCTTAACTAGTTTAGCAATAACCTTTGGGGCAAAAATCTTTGTATTGTACCAGTTTATTCCACCATGGTATGCTTGACTTAGCGCAATAGAAGGTATAGATCTTGCAGCACCTTCCATTACAGCGCCGATTGTTCCTGAATAACAAACATCATCTCCAACATTTGACCCAATGTTTACTCCAGATAATACTAAGTCTGGCTTTTTATCCATAATCTTATTTAGTGCGATAATTACACAATCTGCAGGGGTGCCAGACACACTGAACTCCCTTTCATTGTGTTGGTTTATTCTAATAGACTGCTTCACTGGATGATCAAGAGATCTTGCTGCTCCACTTCTATCAGTATCTGGTGCCACTATCCAGATTTCTGATGCGAAATTTCGTGCAACCTCTTTAAGTAATTTTATTCCTTCACTTTCGAAACCGTCATCATTTGTTATTAATATAATCATATAAAATTTTGTATAGTTCCAAAGTTATGATAAATAATTCCGGTCATCAATTGCAAATAAATATATCACTCTTAAGCCGTTTAATATCTGCAACTTCTTTTGTTGTTTCTCAGTACTTTATCAAGTATCATACGCTGAATTAAAGGAAATTCGCAACTTGACGATGAAGCTAACATGGTATTATATTAATGTAATTTAAGCATGGCTGATTTGGAAAAGATGATAGAAGAGTTTACTAAACTGCGAGATCAGATCAGTTATCATGATGTTTTATATCACCAAAAGAGTAAGCCAGAAATCGCTGATGCTGAGTATGATAAGCTGAAGCAAAAGTTAGTTGAAATGGAAGGACAACTTCCGGGAGCGTGTGTAACACAAGATGGTGTTGGTGCTGCACCTGATGAGAAGTTTTCTAAGATAAAGCATCGAGAACCTATGCTCTCTCTTGAAAATGCTTATGATGAACAAGGTGTAGAGCGATTTTTATCTAGAATAAAGAGGTTTTTAATTGAAGAAGAAATAGAGGTGTTCTGTGAGCCAAAGATTGATGGGTTATCATTTTCTGCAGTTTATGAAGATGGAAGATTTGTCAAAGCTGCAACTCGAGGTGACGGTTTTATAGGAGAAGATGTCACACGCAATGTTGCAACAATAAAAGGCTTTCCCAGATTTTTGCAAGATGTACAAGATAGGTTAGAAGTAAGAGGTGAAATATACATCAATAACAGTGACTTTTTAAAATTAAATAAAGACAACGAATTTGCCAATCCTCGAAATGCAGCTGCTGGTTCTCTAAAGCAATTAGATGTAAGCATTACAGCAAATAGACCGTTGAAATATTTTGCTTATTCTTTGATTGGTGGAAAAGAGAAAAGTCAAAGTGAAGTACTGAATAGGCTTGAGTCACTTGGTTTTTGCGTAAATGAACATCGGTCCTTAACGAACAATCTGAGCGGAATGCTGGAGTTTTATAACAAGGTTTATAATTGCCGCTATAGTTTGGATTATGATATTGATGGAATAGTCTATAAGGTAAATGATTTGATACTACAAAGTCGTCTAGGAAGTACCCATAAAGCCCCGCGCTCAGCACTTGCATACAAGTTTTCTGCAGTTTATGCAAAGACGAAGTTGAACAAAATATTTATACAGGTGGGTAGGACAGGAGTATTAACTCCAGTTGCAGATTTAATACCAGTCAATATTGGCGGAGTGCTAGTAAGTAGGGCAAATTTGCATAACCAAGATGAAATAAAACGTAAAGACGTAAGAGAAGGAGATATTGTAACAATCAAGAGAGCAGGGGACGTGATTCCCCAAATTGTTAGAGTAGATAAAGGTTCTCGTCACGCAGATGCACCTGGATTTGTATTTCCTGAGATATGCCCTGAATGTGGTGGTAAAGTGCAAGCTGAAGGAGCGGCAATAAGATGCTCTGAGGAATTAACCTGTAAAGCTCAAATAATAGGAAAATTAAGTCATTTTGTATCGAAAGGTGCATTTGATATTTTTGGCCTTGGTGAAAAACAGATAAAGTTTTTTTATGACCTTGGTCTAATAAAACAAATTCCCGATATTTTTAACTTAGAAGAAAGGTTGAATGAGTTTAGTCTAAAAGAACAGCCTGATTGGGGCGAGAGGTCAATAGCTAATTTATTAAATGCTATACAAAACAGAAGGGTAATAACTCTAGATAGGTTTATATTTTCTTTAGGTATTAGATTTATTGGCCAAGTTGCAGCAGAATTGCTTGCAAATTATTATGTTTCTTATAATAACTGGTATAATTCGATGATAAAACTGTTATCAAATGATGCTGAAGTGGGTGTAGGTGGCGTAGAGAAGAAAATAGCCAAGTCTTTTAGTGATGAGCTAGTAGGTATAGATGGCATAGGGGAAAAAGTGGCTGAGTCTTTGAAATCTTTTTTTTCTAAAGAACATAACATCAAAATGTTGAAGGATCTTACTGATTATCTTCAAATCCTTTCTGTGAACTCCAACTCTAGTAATTCTGTTTTAAATAATAAAGTCATAGTGTTTACCGGTAAACTACTTACTATGAGTAGAGGAGAGGCGAAAGTGAGAGCCAAAGCTCTAGGAGCAAAAGTCAGCTCAAATCTTTCTGCTAAAATTGACTACCTAGTTGCAGGAGAAAAACCAGGAAATAAGTACAAAAAAGCAGTGGAATTAGGTGTAGGAATTTTGAATGAAGACCAGTGGTACAGAATGATAAATTCGGAAGTGTCCGAATAACCATACCTTTTAGGTAGTACACGAGTTTTAATATCAATTTCTATAGATAAGTAAGGCTAATTGCCGATTATAGGCACTCTTTATTAACTTGTTATCTTATTTCTAGGGTTTAGTGCAACATTATAAATCATACAAGGGTTCTCTTATTGGGGGTAGACCTGCTTCTCTAGCATTAGATCTCTTACATAGTTTTTGGTAGTGCATTAGGCATATAACAACGTTATTAAAGACGAAAAAACTACTTGGCAAGCCTCGCAGCCCCTTATCGTGATACTGAGGCTAATCATTTATCTTTGCAATCTGTACAGGTTAATGAAAAAAAGCTTAGGGTATTGGGTATCATATTTAATTTTTTGCACTATGTGCACCTTATACCTTTTATATGTCTGATTTTTACCCATACAAGCCGAAACGCGCTTATAAAGCGTTTAAGAAAGTAGAAAATGCTTAATTGACAAGGGAGAATGTGAATACTAGCTACCTCGGGGTTCTCTTGCCTTTTTTTATTTAATAAATTTCTTAATATTTATAGCTGAAGCAGTTCAAGGGCACACAAAAAACGCCAATTTTAAAATTTTAATTTGGGTTATGTAAGAAGTCACGCATGAGTTCTTTTTTGATGAATCTGAAATATTTACTTCTGACATCTAGTTTATATGTTTGGAATAAATTTTGGATTCTTGTTCTTGTGTGAGTCTTTCTTTTGCATGCCCTTGATTGAGTGAACCTTCCTTTCAAAATAGTTATCTGTGAGTTCTAAAAAGAGTGAAATCAGCTTAGGGAGAGTGTAGTTATGTTTATTTGATGAATGTAACTCTGTAATTAGAAAAAAGTGAATGTTGTTGTTTTAATAGGTAGTAATGATAAAAACTTATTCGGCGTTTTTTTGTTACTCCAACTTTAGGTTCAGGATTTTTTGCTCTGGGTATTTCAGGTAAGTTAGTATTCTCTATGAGAAACTCTTTGTAATTGTTCAAAACCTTCAAAATTTTTCTTTTTTCTGATAGTCTTTTTTTCTATATCAGCAATTTTAGCACCTATAGCTGCCTGTTGACTTATAAGTCTGTCGTTTTCTAAATTGAACAAATTGTGTATGGAGTAATGTCATTAGTTGTCGTGTGTGGCTTAAAATGCTACCCAAAACACTTAAGTACAAATTCTATTATAGGGGGAAATGGCTATTTAGGTTTTGATATGTGTAATAAATTAACTAAAAGTTTTTTAAGTGAGCTGAAGGATTTATTAATAATGCACCTTAAATGGATATTGTCATCTTTAAACTTTTTATAAACCTCAGCAGCTGTCGGTCTTCCAGTGCAACTACCATATAACACTATGTTGTCTGAACGAATGCCTCGTTTTAAAAGATCTGAAATAACTTCGATACCTGTATTTACTCGATCTACCCATTTAAAGAATGGCCTTTGCTTTTTCCAGAACCAGGAAAATTAATGAAGTGAACATCCATACCTGCTTCGACGCGGTTCAATTCAATTCGCTTTTATCTTCGTCTGATTCTTTTGCGGAAGTATATGTAAGTTCTGAGAAATAAACTATATGCTTTTTCTTTCTGTTATCTACATTGCTCTTTGGGTTCAACATCACTATCTTTTGAATCCACATCCCGTTTTGAACTTCTATAAACTCTTTCCTAGTTTTTATTGTGTTTTCTTTTATTGCTTTCGTTTCATACTTCCTATCATACTAATTTAGTAATATATAAAATTTTGAAAAAAGTCAATCTTTATTAAAAAGTCAACTTTTTATGTACCTATTTTTATGTCTATCGAAATTACAAGCTAGATTTAAGCTTGTAATAGTAAGAACTGGTATAATATCTCTTGACATCTAAAAAGCCTGTGAATAGCTTAAAGTAACTTTAGTGTTAATTAAGGAGGGGCTAGGTACTCATTCGGTTATTTAATAAGGAATTAGATAATTTGCACTTATTAAAACATCAGTTTTATCAATCATGGAATGAGGGAAATTTAAGCTTTGAGGCTTTACGGTCTATGCGAAGGAGTATTATCATCATGTTGCTGCGTTTCCTCGTTATATTGGTGGTATACATTCTTTGTGTCCAAATCTTAAAATGCGGTAGGTTTTACTTGGTAGTTTAATATAAGAAGAGCGAAGTGATGAGAATCATCCCGAGTTATGGCAACGTTTTGCTGAAGGTTTTGGTGTTACACAGTCTGATTTTCGTGAAGACGCAAGGAGACAAGAAATTAGTCGATGGTTACTTCGATATCGTACGATCAAACTTTGCAATAGGCCTTGGTGCTCTATATGCCTATGAACGTCAAGCTCTAAAGGTTTCGAAATCTAAAATTGAAGGTCTGAAAAAACACTATTTAATAAATGATGGGCGTTCTTCTCCAATTTTTTACTGTTCATATGGATTCTGATAAGTGGCATTCTGAGGAGTCTACAAACCTTATTGCTGATTTAGATGAGGAGGAACAAGACAAGATTATGCGGAGTGCTAGAAAGGGTGTGAAACTCTTATGAGATTTTCTTGATGGAATGCTCTAAGCGTGCATGCATATTGCTGAAAATTTTACATTGATAAGAGGGAAGGCTTCTTGTAAACAAATGAGCTAACTTCAGGGGTATATGGGTTTTAAAACTATAAAATAAGGAAATGGAGTTAAATATACGAAACCTTTGTGTAACCTACTTGTCCGAAATTTATGGCTTTAGGTTCATTTATGGTATGGTGCAGAAGAGAAATTTCATCTCCAGTTAGTTGGTATTGATATTGATTTTACCTTTAAATCTCCTTGGGCTTACAACTGACCGACTTGAGGATACTGTTTGCTATCTGCAGGTAGTATAGAATATTTAATCTCTCGTTTAGGACAAGCAGTTCAATTTAATCGAGCATTTTACTTGTAGTGTGTATATAATTATTAATAACCTTTGATGTAAAAAAAGCATATTATTTCTTCTGTAAGAGTGACTACTCACAAAGTTGCACCATCCGTTCCAAATGTGCATGTAGGTGTTCTCTTTTTACTTATTGTGATATACTGCAAAAATAAAAAGATAGACTAATGTTTATATTTCTATTGGCTCAAATGTAGGGGGATCGCTTTTCTAATTTACAAAAGGCTGCTTCCTTCTGAAGGAAGGCTGTTTTAAGGATCTAAAATTTTTAATTATTCTGGAAATTAAGGATATTCTACCAAGTGGTGCTCCAGTTGAGTGGGACAAGCCATTTTAAAACATGGTTTTGTATGGAAGTTGTTCTTCTTCTGAAGAGCTATTAAAAGGTCTAAGACAAATTGAGTGTGACAGGCCGTCTACAGGTCTATGAAAAATGGGAACCTCGTCTTATTGGTTTTAATATTTTATTACGGGATGATTTGACACTTGATACGCCCTACCTTAAGATCCCTCATCCAGAATTAATGAATAGACCATTTTTGCTTCACTTGATAGCAATGCTTAATTCTGGGAGTAATGCTCCAGTAATTAGCAAAACATTCAATATATTGCTCATAATATCCCTCATACTCAAAACTGCTTTCTAAAGAGTTTTATGCTTCTACTAAAACTTGTAAGTATCGTCAATGTTACTCCTGATTCATTTTCAGATGGTGGTCTTTATCTTGATGCAGATTATGCAACGAAGCAAGCGCTGCAACTAATACTTTGATGATGCAAGCATAGTTGAATTTGGTGCTCAATCAACAGGACTTGGATCTCCTATGCAGACTCCAAAGGCAGAACATGCATGCTTAAAACCAGTGCTTGATAAGCTTATCACTATATGAAAGCTGACAATATTAAAGTCAGCATTAGTAGTTTATGGCTAGATGTTATTTTGAATACTTTGGAACACTACGACATTACCTGAATAAATGATATCAAAGGAGATCTAGATGATAACACTTTAAAAGCAATTGCTAACTAGTAGATGTGGTATTGTTATTATGCATTCGCTCTCCATACTACCTACATAAGGATACAATTATTTTAGGTGACATGATCCAGCTGATACCATAAATAATTGGGCAGAGAAGGGCATTAAAAGACTACTGGCTCTAGATTTTGATAAAAGTTCGGTAATTATTGATCCTGACATTGGTTTTGGAAAATATCTATATCAGAATATCTCAATTTTACCCAATATAGAGGCATTACAAAAATTTGGCTGCAAAGTTTAGTGGTCATTCTAGGAAGTCATTTATTTCTTCCTTTTCTACAGAACCTGTCTTTAATCGAGATTTAGAAACAATTTCTGCATAATCGATGTTATAAACAAGGTTGATCTTCCTCTGAGTGCATAATGTGCATGATCACATGCGATTTTTGTAACTCAAGCTGCCTTACAGGGATGATGGTTAAAAAAATTATGGGTATTATGGCTATTAATCTCAATGGGGTGATGGGAGTAAATAATGAATTGCCTTGGTGTTATCCAAATAAGTTGAAGCATTTTGTCAGGTAACTGACAAACAAGTCATTGTTATGGGAAGAAAGACATTTGAAACAGTACCTCAAAGTTTATTAAAGGATCTTATCCCTGTTGTTTTTTCTTGTAACAAGTTAAATTCTTGTTTTAATAGATGTGAACCACAATCCTTACGATCTCTACCTGACAATTAAAGATGATATCTTGATTCCATCTGCAGGTATTGATGAGTCAAATGGTGACGAAATGTACATTCTATATCTAAAAGATGTTCAAAAAGTGGCTGTATTGATATAGAAAACTATCTCAAGACAAAACATTGCATAAAATATCTTGTTATCTTGATTACAGATAGTAACGTAACACCTACGCGTCGTGGAGTTACAGCTACCGCTCTTGTTTGGTGTAGGTTTGAACCGCTTATTCTTATATAGGCAACCCGAATCTTTATAATCAACCACTTAAGGTGATACAAGTCAATCTTCTTGATGCACTGGCAACATCTGCTGTTTTAGTTATAGGGGAAGGGGCAGAACAAACATCAATGGCAATTATTGAGATGCACCAAAGGATTTGCTTTCTTATTCATCCATCAACTGAAAAGTATTAAGATGTCGATGAAAAAAGACTTTTATTCTCCTCTTTCTATAGGAGCTTGTTGGTTAGAAATTAGATTTTCCAACCCCACTTTATAGTTAGGGTAAACTAGAGAGATACCAAGATCTCTTTTGACTTTAATATTACTTACTTTTTTCGAGCCTAAATAAAAACTCTGTGCATGATCAGGCAGGGAAGAAATCTCTACTGGCTCTGGAACGCTAACATTCAAAAGCTCGGCTGCATATGCTACCACTTCGGATTGCGTAGCAGGTAAATCGTCTGCACAATTGTATATTTCACCAGGTTTTATATTTTGCATGGAAGAGAACAGGATATTTGATATGTCTTCAACGTGAATACGAGAAAAAAAATGTCCTTCTTTTTGTACATTTCTTGCTTTATTAAGCTGTAAATCAACTAGTACGTTTCTACCAGGACCGTATATTCCAGTCAAGCGGAAAATGTGTACAGGTAACTTACTATTCAGCCACTTTTTTTCGGCTCTAAGGCGGCTTTTCCCTCTGCTTTCTATAGGTTTTGTTTCAGATTCTTCTTTAACCCAGTTACCAGCATGATCACCATAGACACTAGCTGCAGACAAATAGCCAAGCCATTTGGTATTTTGAAAGTAATGACCATATCTCTCCAGCGCATCATCACCATCTGGTGGAATAGAAACTAAAACATGCGTTACGTCTTGAAACGTATCCTTATTTACTTTATCATAATTAAAAAAATTGGTATTATGTACGTCTTGATTTCTTGAAGTGCCGCTAACTTTCCAACTTAAACTTAGTAATTTTTTTGATAGAAACCTAGCCACATATCCATAACCAAAGCAAAATAAGTGCATAGAAATTATTTTTTGAAATTTTTCTTAATAAATTCTACACCTAATTTTATTCCTTCTTTATTAATAAGATGTCCCAGTGTGCGAATTGGGTATCCTTCAACATTTACCCCATTTTCTTTTAGGGCTTTTACCGTCAAGTCAAAAAAAGAGAAAGGTACCACATTGTCAGCGTCGCCATGGATAACACACACGTTAGGTCTTGATTTAATCTTAGGTGCAACTCTTGAAGGTGAAAGAAACTTACCAGAATATGCAACAACTGATGCACAACACTGAGGGCGGGTAAGGGCTGTATGTATTGCAAGCATTGCTCCTTGAGAAAATCCAACTAAAGAAAGTTGTGTATCTTTCAAGCTAAACTCTTTTAACTTCGTGTCAATAAAATGATTTACTATCGATGCAGCATTCTTTACTCCATTATATAATACTTCTTCACTGCGGTCTTCTAAGCTGAACCATTGGTAACCGTTGCCTATTTCTCTTTTAGACGGAGCATTGGGTGCTACAAAACATGAATTGGGTAAAGACTTACTCATAACTTTAGCGAGATGAACGAAATTATTGCCACTTGATCCCCGGCCATGTAAACAAACAATCAAATTTTCCCTACTTCTATCTGTGCAAATTTCTGGACCTTTAAGTTCAATCATTTCTTTTCTTTTTGTATCTGTACTCCTATTTAACACTGATTTTTTAATTTGTAAAAACTATATTGATGCAATTATAAAGAGAAAGGTAAATCGTGCTAATTACTTGTGCGAGGATTTATTTAGAGATATATTTCAGTTTATTTAATAAGAACTATGGGCATTGATGGTAAAATAATTTTTAGGATTTATAAACCAACAAGAACTGCAACACAGTCTGGTTTGGGCAATACGCGTTTTTGGTATCTAAAAATTGAGCCTGAGTCTTACTATATTGAACCTCTGATGGGGTGGGTTGGCTCAAAAAACCCAAAAAAACAGATTGTGCTAAAATTTGATTACCTTGAAAAAGCAGTATTATATGCAGAAAAGTGCGGTATTAAATATATAATTGAAATGCCAAAAGATGTTAAGAGACGTCCGAAATCTTACGCGAGTAATTTCACACCAAAGTAAGTTTTATGGTGTAGTAGCTTAGGTTCTACAGATACTCTTAAAATGATGTTATCCAAATAGCTCATAGAAATGCAAAAAAACTACTTGACAAACCTTGCAGCCCTATAGCACTAAAGGTATTCAGTTATCTTTAATCTGTGCAGGTTAAATGACAAATTATTACGTAGTTGGCGTCTTATATTTAATTTTTTGCACTATATGTACCTTATGCCTTCACAACATCTAGGTTTTTACCTATATAAGTTGAAACTTGCTTATAAAGTGTTTAGGACAGTGTAATATGCCAATTTGCAGGATTAGAGAGTAAATATTATCTACCACGGGATATCTTTTGCCTTTTTTTCACTTTAGTAAGTTTCTTAAAGTTGTATCTATTCTAATGTAGCAGAAAGAAACATTATGAAGGCTTTAAAAAAAAGCCTACTTTTCACCATTTAGCACACCCTATCTTCTGGGAATGGCTATGAGATAACGATTTCAAACGTAAAGAAGTTGAATATTTGTGCAGAATAGTGTATAATTTTCTTAATTGCGTTTACTGTGGTTTTTTCAAAGTTTTTTGATCCGAAAAATGGTTTCGCGTTCTATCATATCTTTAGTACTAAGAAAAATAGAGATATTCTCATTCATTTTTTTAATGATATTCTAGGTCTCACTGGTGAAGCTGAAGTAAAGGATGTAAACTTTTTAAGTCACGTTCAAAATCCTGGAATTGCTGCTAAAAAAGAGAGTATTGTCGATGTACTATACAGGGATTCTACAGGTGTTCAATTTATTTGCGAAATGCAGGTCACTAAAATCACTAGCTTTTAAAAACGCGCACGATATTGTACTGCCAAAACTTATTTAAGTCAAGCTGATGTAGGTAAACAATATCAAGATCTTAAAGAAGTTATCTTTATTGCTATTACTGATTTTATTCTATTCTCTAACAAATTAGCCTACAAATCAGGTTACGTTACTCTTGATCAGATTACTTATGAACATGATCTGAAGGACTTTAGTTTTACTTTCATAGAATTACTGAAATTTCCAAAAACAAAAGAGGGCCAATTAGAAAATGTAGTTGAAAAGCGGTGTTATTTCTTTAAGTATGCAAGCGAGAGCAGTGAAGGGAGTTTAGAAAGAATAATAGGAAGTGATGTAATTATTAGTAGAGCTTATAATGAATTGAACAGATATAATTAAAGTGAAGAAGAGCAATTTGCGTGTGATCAAGCTAAGAAACATGCCGATAATTATCTTTCTTGCCTTGAACAAGAGTTCAACGAAGGAAAGATTGAAGTTGCAAAAAATCTACTTAAAGCTAGCATATCTATCAAGTTAATAACTGAATCTACTAATCTTCCTCAAGCCGAAATTGCACAACTCAGATAAGAAGTCACTAATTGATCTGCGTGAAATTGCGATTTGCAGGTGATGTTATTCCGGGCGGAAGAAATCTACAGTTCATTTATATATTTTTTAATCTCAGCTGCAATTTTATCTGATTGACTTTCATCCGAATTTAGATCGGCTGCAAAGTGTGTAACATACTTTCCCCCAGGACCAATGAGATATATTATTGAAGAATGATTGATTCCCTCTTCTCCACCAACTTTGCTAGTGTATACTTTATAATTTGCAATTACCTCATCTATTTTTTTTCTTTCACCAGTTAACATTTGTATCCTATAGTCAAATTGCTGTTGAAATTCTTTGAGTTTTTCTGTGCTATCGCATTCAGGGTCAACTGTTATGAAAAATGTTTGTAGCTTGTCACTGGTTTTCTCATCTAGTTTTGCAAGTGTTTCTGAAATTATCCCAAGATTCATAGGACAAATCTTTTTACATGAAGAAAACCCGAAGAAAATCATCATATACTTATCTTTAAAATCATTACTGCGTATAACCTGCCCATCTTGATTGATTAAAGAAAAATCTCCTCCTATTTTAACTTCTGCGTTGTGAATTACTGCTGGAGCAAATATGCCTTTTTTAGTGAAATAACAATAGCCGAGAAAAATGACTGATAATGCTACTAATATACTAGATAATAACCTTACAAACTTTATCATTGGAACACCTTGGATAAAATGAGATTATATCTTCATTAATTAATTTATTCAATACGTTCTTTCCAAAGTGGATTGTCAATTTTACCTAACAATTTCCTATGTTCATTAATTTCTTCATTACTTGGTGAATGTTCTCTGCAAGTTAAATTACGCACTTTATGCTGAATAAATGCAGAGTTATGATCTTGCTTGCATTCATTGTCAAACAGAAAAGTTTGTAATCCTCCTGTAAGTTCAACGTACACCTTTGCAAGCAATCCAGCATCAGTTAGTGCTCCGTGCAATTCTCTATTCTCTAATGATATATCAAAACGCTTACATAATGCACTTAAAGAAGCGGGTGACCCTACAAACTTCTTTCTTGCAAGTGGCAATGTATCTAGCACTCTATCTGAAGAAATTAACCTAGCGTTCAACTTGCCTAACTCCATGTTAAGGAACTTAATATCAAATTCAGCGTTGTGAATTATCAAAATATCACCAGATATGAAATCAAGAAATTCAAATACAACATCCGAAAATAACGGTTTATCTTCTAAAAATTCTTCACTAATGCCATGAATTTTAAATGAATGGTAAGGTATATCTCTTTCTGGATTAAGATACTTATGAAATACCTTGCCTGTTGGGATACGGTTGATTAATTCCACACATCCTATTTCAATAATGCGATGGCCGGATTCAATGTCAAGGCCGGTTGTTTCAGTATCAAGTACTATTTCGCGTAATTTATTTTCCATATTAAATAAAATTTAATTATACTTTCCGTTCGTTTTACTATCATCTGCTTTTTTATAATTTATGGAAGTAAGCAACCAGCTTGGGTTTGATGAGGTAACATTCTTTTTAAATTGCCATACATCCTCAACTTTATTGATAGTGGATGTGCTACCTGATATGACATCCCCCTTGTCGTTCTTGACAAAATTAATTTGTTCTGAAAGAAAATATACTGCAATAAATACTACATTTTTTACTAGTTTTATTTCTAAAATCTTTTGTGAAACGATAGAGACAATTATAGACTCGTATATCTCTTTACGTTGTTTAATCTTCCCTGCAAAGTTATTATATAAGTCTTTATCTAAGAGAGGTTTTAACTGAGATAAATTCCCTTGGTTAAAATATTTTATTATTAATTCGAAAACTACGCCTGAACCTTCCATAAAATGGGAAATGGAGAAATCTTTGTTTTTTTGTAATATTTGCTCGTAAGTAGCTTTTATTGGATCTTTATCGTTGCTATCAATGTAATCTTCAATATTCTCTACTACATCTTCTCTGACTTGGCTTATATCCAGTACACTAGTCAGTTTTTTTAGGTTGAGGCTTGTTGATCTTCCTAAAGAATTGTATAAACGTGAAAAAACGAATGCAGCTAGTAAAGCATATATTACGAGTTCTATCATAGTAACTCAACTCCTTAGTATACAAAATATCTTAACATTGTTAATGAAGATGTGCTTATCCTGTACTAATCTATAATTAGATTTGCTATTAACTTGTAAATGGTTTATTGTACAAGAAAGTATTAAATGCTTCAACTTAATTATAGGGAGAGTAGGAAATGTCACAACAAAAAATGAGAATTCACAATCAATATGTTAAAGATCTATCGCTTGAAAACCCAAATTCACCATTCCTTTCTCTAAAAGAAGTTCCCAATATTGATGTAATGGTTAATGTCAATTCAGTGAAATTAGAAGGATCTGAAGGTACAGAAGGGGAAAGTGAAGAAAAGTCTTTCCATGAGATTACTTTGCATATAGAAGCTAAAGCGATGATAAAAGATGAAAACATAAAAGATGGTGTTGCTTTCATCTGTGAAACAAAATACTGTGGTATTTTTTCAGTAGAAAACTTTGCGGAGCTGAGTACAGAAGAGGTAAATCGAGCCTTATTTATTGGCGGGCCTACTTTTCTTTTCCCTTTCGCACGAGAAGTAATCGCAAGAGTTACAAGCAGTGGTGGATTTCCCCCACTGATGCTAGATCCTATAGATTTTGAAGCCATGTATGAGCAGCAAAGTCGACAACAAAAAAGCAATGCTAGTAATGAAAATTTTAACTGATACAACACTATTTTTGTCATTCCAGTGTCAAAGGTGGTTAACACTGCACACTTGCTATTTTAATGTAACACGGAGAATTTATATAGTTATGTACATGATACCGGAATGACATTATTGTGGATAATGAATACTTTTCACTCAAATAATGATTATGTAAGATGAATAACTCTTTAAATTCAAAAACAACTTTAAACGTTAGCGGAAAGTCATACGGCTACTTCAGTCTTAACGCTGCTAGTAAATTTTTAGGAATAGATCTAGCCAAATTGCCTTGTTCACTTAAGGTATTGCTTGAAAATTTATTGCGTAATGAAGATGAAGTGAACGTAAGGTTAGATGACATAAAAACACTAGCAGGTTGTGTTAAGAAACATGTCAATCACGAAATTAGCTATAAACCAGCAAGGGTATTGATGCAGGATTTTACAGGAGTTCCTGCCATTGTTGATTTAGCCTCAATGCGTAGTTATGTAAAAAAAAAGGGGGGTAATCCAAGTAAAATCAATCCATCTGTGCCTGTTGATCTTGTGATCGACCATTCTGTTCAAGTAGATAGTTATGGAAATACTTCTGCATTTGGTAAAAACGTTGAATTGGAAATAAAAAGAAATTTGGAGAGATATCAATTTTTAAAGTGGGGAGAATCATCATTCACAAATTTTAGAGTAGTGCCACCTGGTACAGGAATTTGTCACCAAGTGAACCTCGAATATTTAGCGCAAGTTGTATGTAACGAAAGTGGAGTTGTGTATCCTGACACCTTAGTAGGTACAGATAGCCACACTACAATGGTTAATGGTTTATCAGTTCTTGGTTGGGGCGTTGGTGGAATAGAAGCTGAGTCCGTGATGATTGGTCAACCGATTAGTATGGTAATTCCAGAGATAGTAGGATTTAAATTAATGGGAAGGCTTCCAGAGGGAGTAACTGCAACTGACCTGGTACTGACAATCACAAATATCTTAAGAGCAAAGGGCGTTGTTGGTAAGTTTGTAGAATTTTATGGTGATGGTTTAGATTACCTATCCTTGGCAGATAGAGCAACTATAGCCAACATGGCTCCAGAGTATGGTGCAACCTGTGGATTTTTCCCAATCGATCAGAAAACACTAGACTATTTAAGCTTAACAGGAAGACCAGAAGGGTTAATCAAATTAGTTGAAGTCTATGCAAAAGAGCAAGGACTGTGGCGCAGCGGTGAAGAATTAGCGTTTTTTGACATATTGGAGCTTGATTTATCAGGTGTAGAGCCAGTAATGGCTGGCCCCAAGAGACCACAGGATAAAGTTTCTCTCTCACAAGTAGCAGAGTCTTTTTCTACATCATTTTCAGTTAATGAATCAAAGGAAAATGATAAGCTTCAAGACGGAAGTGTAGTTATCGCTGCAATAACAAGCTGCACCAATACCTCAAATCCAAGTGTGATGATTGCTGCTGGTCTTATAGCCCGTAAAGCAATAAAATTCGGTATAAAATCAAAACCTTGGGTTAAAACCTCTCTTGCCCCGGGATCACGGGTTGTAACAAAATATTTAGAAAAATCAGGATTACAGAAAAATCTAAATACTCTAGGCTTTAATTTGGTTGGGTACGGTTGTACAACTTGTATTGGAAATTCTGGTCCACTTAATAAAGATATAGAGGACGATATTAAAAACAAAAATTTGACCGTTGCTGCGGTTTTATCCGGTAATCGTAATTTTGAAGGGAGGATCCATCCTTTAGTCAAGGCTAATTACTTAGCATCTCCGCCACTTGTTGTTGTGTACGCACTTGCAGGTACTGTGCAGGTTGACTTAACAAAAGATTCTATATGCAAAGACAAAAATGGAAATAACGTCTATCTCAAAGATATATGGCCAACAAACAATGAAATCGAGGACTGTGTTAGAAGTGTTGTAACGTGTGAAATGTTCATGCAAAAGTATAAGGATGTTTTTTCTGGTGATGAACATTGGCAAAAGATAAAGTATGAGAGAGGTGAAATTTATAACTGGGACACGAAAAGCACTTACATACAAAATCCTCCTTATTTTGATGATTTATTAGCTGGAAATGATAAAGATAATGTAATTGATATAAAAAATGCACGAGTACTAGCAATGTTTGGTGATAGTGTAACCACAGACCACATTTCCCCCGCTGGAAATATTGCCTCAAATAGTCCTGCAGGTATATATTTAAAAAATCTTGGAATTGAACCACAGGATTTCAATTCATATGGGTCTCGTCGTGGTAACCACAACGTGATGATGCGTGGGACCTTTGCTAATATCAGAATAAAAAACGAAATGATTAGCAATGAAGGCGGCTATACAAAACATATTCCTTCTCAAGAGACTATGTCAATTTTTGACACAGCAATGCGTTACAAAGAAGAAGCTGTTCCATTAGTTGTCATTGCAGGGAAAGAGTATGGCGCAGGTTCAAGCAGAGATTGGGCAGCAAAGGGTACTTTGTTGCTAGGAATTAAAGCTGTGATTGCAGAAAGCTTCGAACGCATACACAGATCAAACTTGGTCGGCATGGGTGTTCTTCCGCTTATATTTCAAGGCGGAGTGACCAGAAGGATATTTGATAGTAGTGAGATTATAAGCATAAAAGGTGAAATAGTACCAAGTGGGAATCTAGAATGTATCATTAAAAGAAAAGACAATTCGGAGCAATCAATTCAACTAAAATGCTGTGTACAAACTGCAACTGAGGTGAAATACTTAATGAGCGGTGGAGTGTTAAGTTACATACTTGCACAGTCCTCTTGATTTAGTGAAGTTATCGCAGTAGACAGTAGACTTTTTTAGTTGATCCTAGCCCTTTATATAAATAATAATTTATTCTACGCGAGGTTATGGTATAATTCTACCTTACATATGGTAAAGGGTGTTTTGTAGATAATTATATATGATCAGCTCTATACAAGAACCTAACGAATTAAGAAAACGTTTGCAGGGGTTTTATCGTACTGATGAAAAAAGCTATGCACGTTATCTTGTAGAAAAAATAGAGCTTTCTGCTGATTCGAAAAATAGGATTTACAATATTGCAAAACAAGTTGTTGAAAAAATTAAAGGCAGCAAATTAGATGTCATAGATTCTTTTATGCAGCAGTACTCGCTTTCTAGTGACGAAGGAGTAGCACTAATGTGTCTTGCTGAGTCACTACTTAGAATACCAGATGATTATACGATAGACGAACTAATCAAAGATAAAATTGCCAATCAAGAATGGAGTAAACACTTAGGGCGTTCTTCTTCATTGTTTGTTAATGCTTCTACGTGGAGCTTGATGATAGGAAGTAGTGTATTAAGAGGCAATGAAGAAGGTCCGAGATTCTATCACGTAATTTCTAAACTACTCAAAAATTTTGGAGAGCCAATAATCCGCAAGGCAGTGAAGCAGGCGATGCTGATGCTTGGTAAGCACTTTATTGTTGGAGAAACTATAGAAGAAGCATTGGAGAGTATAAGGTCGGATAGCCATAGCAAATTTTTATGCTCTTTTAGTATACTTGGTGAAGCCGCTCACACAGCTGAGAATGCTGAAGAATATTTTAATTCATATATGCATGCAATAAAAGCTATAGGTGAATCCACTGATACAAGCGATTGTTTTAAGTCACATGGAATTTCAATCAAGTTTTCTTCGTTGCATCCACGTTATGAATTCTGTCAATTCGGTAATATAGCCGGAGAGCTGAAGACTAAGGTATTGGAACTTTGTCATGAAGCAAAAAAGTACAATATTTCATTATGTATAGATGCAGAAGAGTCAGAAAGACTTGAGATGTCATTAGTTTTATTCGAGCAATTGCGTCTTGATGAGTCACTTTCACAGTGGGAAGGACTTGGCTTAGCTGTGCAAGCGTATCAAAAACGTGCTTTGTCTGTTCTTGACTTTGTTGAGGATGTTGCTATTCGATCAAAGCATAAAATTATGGTAAGACTTGTGAAAGGAGCATATTGGGACTCAGAAATCAAGCGCACGCAAGAGTTGGGGTTAAGTAGTTACCCAGTGTTTACTAGAAAAAGCTACACTGATGTATGCTACCTTGCCTGTGCGCGGAAACTTTTGAGTAAGGCAAGTCACTTTTATCCATGCTTTGGAACTCATAATGCTTATACTTTTGCTACTATAGTAGAGCTCGCTGATAAAAATCATCCTGGATTTGAGTTCCAACGCTTACACGGAATAGGTAAGAATTTATATGATTATGCAATGTCAGAACTTGCAACAAGTATCGATTGTCGTATATATGCACCGGTTGGTAAACATAGTGATTTATTGCCATACCTTATTAGACGCCTTCTTGAAAACGGAGCTAATAGCTCATTTGTCAATCAAATAAATGGTTCTGATGTTAAGATTGAAGAGTTAATTTCAGATCCATTAGAAAAAGCTAAAAGCTTAGGGTATGAACCTCACTCAAGCATTCCATTGCCACAAGATATTTTTGGAGAGGAAAGAAAGAACTCCTTAGGAATGGACATTGGTGATTCAGTTACAGTTTCACAATTTGCAAATGATATAAAAGAATTAAGTGGGAAGAAATGGCAAGTTGGACCAATAATTAATGGAGAGTCGCTGTTTGACAGTGCTAAATTTATCGAAGTGGTTAATCCAGCACACTTGGAAAACGTAATTGGGGAAGTGTCAAATACAACTAGCGATCAGGCTTTAAATGCTCTTGAAGTAGCCCATAGTGCTTTTATTAAATGGCAAAATGTTTCAGCAGAAAAGCGTACTGTGTACCTTGAAAAAGCTGCAGATTTGCTTGAAGAAAAGATGAAAGAATTGATTTACATTCTAATTGTGGAAGCAGGGAAAGTTCTATCCGACGCAATAACAGAAGTAAGAGAAGCAGTAGACTTTTTGCGTTACTATGCAATAATAGCAAGAAATGAACTGAGTAATTGGAAAAAACTGCAAGGCCCGACAGGCGAAGATAACTTCATCTTTTTTGAGGGTAGAGGAGTTTTCTTATGCATATCACCGTGGAATTTTCCACTTGCTATCTTCATTGGGCAGGTTTCAGCTGCACTTGCAGCAGGTAATGCAGTACTGGCAAAACCAGCAGAGCAAACGCCGATTATTGCCTATGAAGCTGTTAAGATATTACACGAAGCTGGGATACCAAAAGATGTACTGCATCTTATTCCAGGAGATGGTCAATATTTAGGTAAAGCACTAGTGCCAGATAATAGAATCTCTGGTGTAGCTTTTACTGGTTCAACACAAACTGCTCAAATGATTAATAGAATGCTTGCTAGCAGGAATGGTCCCATTGTGCCATTTATTGCTGAAACTGGCGGATTAAATGCTATGATTGTTGACAGCTCTGCTCTCTTGGAGCAAGTGACTGTAGATGTTCTGCTTTCTGCATTTCGCAGCGCTGGCCAACGCTGTTCTGCGCTTAAGGTGCTATTTATTCAAGAAGATATAGCAGAAAAACAGATAAAAATGATATGTGATGCGGCTCAAGAGTTAAAGGTTGGTGATCCGATACAACTTAGCACTGATATTGGTCCAATAATTGACAAAGCATCTATTGATATGCTGACTAAATATACGGAGAAGATGTCAGGAGATAGGGATTCAAGCCTTTTATCCAAGGTGCCTATGGATACAAATTCTCATAACGGTCATTTCTTTTCTCCATATATTTATGAGATACAAAAGATTTCGCAATTAAAACAAGAAGTGTTTGGCCCTATTTTGCATATCATACGTTTTAATAAGTCGCAATTAAATGGAGTTATAAGTGATATAAATAATACAGGATATGGGCTTACTTTTTCTTTGCAGAGCCGCATACAAAATCAAATCGATTCAATAAGTAGAAAAATATCAGTTGGAAATGTGTACATCAACCGCGATCAGGTGGGTGCAACAGTTGGCGTGCAACCATTTGGCGGTAGAGGACTATCTGGCACTGGACCGAAAGCTGGAGGTCCTAATTATTTGCAGCGTTTTTCTACAGAAAAAGTTGTAAGTGTAAACACTGCAGCATTTGGCGGTAACACTAAACTTATGTGCTTGGATTGATTCACAGATGTCTTTCTCTTTAATAGGATGGAATATTTATTAGACTTAGGGGTGATGATTTGTATCCTGCGTACCTTTCAAATTCAAGCTCCATATAAGTAAATTTGCTTTGCAGCAGTAAAAGTGGATTACCGCATGCATCTATATGTTCAGGAAGAGATTGCATCAAATCCATGTAGTTTGCTTTAAATTGAGTTTGACCTGTGTCATCTTGGCTAGTACTTTGTTTCTCGCTATCTTGAATATAAAGGACGATTCTATCAAGTACTACCATATAGTTTTTGTATAATTAATAGAGCAACTATCAGTTTTAGCTTCAGTATTTTCAGGCAGTGCATTACCTTCGTAGTCCATATGTTTAGGTAATCCATTTTTCATTTCTTCCTCTGACCTTTTTCTTATCATTTTCTCTTTTAAATTAGCTTCAGTTTCTTCTGGGCTCTTTACAGGTACTACAATGTTATTTTTCTCACCTTCACTGTTATATCCTTCATCTTTTGAAACCTCATCTTCTAGAACTTTGTTTTTTTGGAGTACAAGTTTTAGTAGGCTAGAATTTTTTAGCTATTATTTTATGAGTTGGTGAAAGCAGTAAGTGAGTGACTATGGCAGCGAAAATAACAATGGCTGTTTTTCCAGCAATATGGATTGCTGTTAAAAATATTAAAGCTGACAGAGCTCCAGCTAAAGCAGACGTAACTGCTTTACTTTTGCCTTTTGTTATGCTTGAATTGCCACCATAATAATCCATCAAATACTACTCTACTATTACTATGCAAAGCTTCTTTTGTAATTGCAATTTTTTTTGATGATTTCAATATCTAGTGTAAATATTTTAAAGATTATGTAAGAGTTAATTAATATATAATGTACCTCGGCTATAATGTTGTACAAGAGTATGTATGTTCAATAAAATATCAATATGAAAAGCTTACTTGTAGAGAGGAATAGGACGGTAATATTGTTGCTTATAGTAATTTTTATTTTTGGTTCATACGCCTATATAAAAGTGCCAAGAGAAAGCAACCATGACATATAAATTCCTATAATCAGTGTGTTCGTCAGGCTCCCTGGAATTTTCGTTGAAGACAGTGAGAAGTTATTAGCTATTCCAATAGAAAATGAACTGAGGTCTATAGAAGGAATTAAGGAACTTAAAAGTCCTAGCAACTAATGATGGTGCACATATAATACTTAAATTTGGCGCAGAGTATAGTAATAAGGAAGTGCTAGATAAGTTCATTCAAAATTTTCAAACATAAAATCGAAGCTACTTGTTGAAGCAGAGCCTCCGATAATCAGCGAAATAAATTTAAGCTTATTTCCTATACTAAATGTTGGATTAATTGGTAATTCACCAGAGAGGACTTTAACTGGGGTAGCGCATAATTTGAAAAAAGAAATAGAATCTCTGCCAAATGTTCTCAAAGTTGAAATGGCAGGTAGCGTAAGGAAACATAGAAGTAATAGTTGAACCTATAGCCCTAACAAAATACAACATTCAATCAGATAAAATATTTTATGTTATATCAAGCATAATAAACTGGTCGGAGCTGGATCACTTGACAATGATACAAGCAAATACTCGATTAAAATATCAGAGTTATAAAAGACATAGAAGATATTATGAACATTCTTATCAGGTCTTAAGGTAATGCAGTTTTGAAAATAAAGGATATAGCAAAAGTGTACCCTAGATTTGAAGACCACAAAGGATTTGCTCGTATCAATGGGCTGTCATAGTATTAGAGATTTCAAAACGTAATGGAAAAAACATAATAGATACAGTAAATCAAGTAAAATACTTAGTGGATAAGGTACGAGACCAGCTGCCTAAAAATCTAAAAGTGGTGTATTTAAATGACCAGTTGAAAGATGTCCGTAATGTATTGGATAACCTAGAAAACTGCATGATATTTACTGTATTGCTGATATTGATCATAATGATATTCTCTATGGGAACAAGGATTGCTATCCTTGTAGCACTTTCGATACCTGGCTCTTTTCTTATTGGAATAATAGCCCTTTACTTTATGAGCATAACTTTAAATATTATCGTACTTTTTAGTTTAATTATGGCGATTGGTATGCTAGTTGATGATGCAATTGTAGTCAACTAATATGCTGGTAGAAAGATGATCTGTGGAATGGACAAAGTAGAAGCCTTTCACACTGCAGTCCATAATATATTCTGCCCAGTTCTATCATCAACGTTGATAAAATTAGCAGTGTTTTTTGTGGCCTAATGCGGTCGGTAAATTTATGCAGCGTATACCAATTACAATAATTCTAACTCTGACTGGTTCGCTCATTATGGCTTTGGTTTTCATACTAACACTTGGTGCAATATTTGACAAGCCTTCAGTGGCTTCAAAAGAGGAAGTTGAAAAAATGAATGCAATAGAAAGTGGTGAGATAAAGAATACTGGACCTGTAATAAGAGCTTACATACTCATATTAGAGAAAGTTTAGACCATCCTAAAAAATTTGTGTGTGCTGTGTATTAATTTTATTTTCGTTTAGTGTGTTGTATTTTACCTTTGGCCCTTGGGGTAAAGTTTTTTTTCGAAGGTGGACTCAGACAATATCTTATATTAGTGTTAAAGCAAAAGAAAGCTTATAAACCAAAGAACGAGGTCTGATACTTAGAAAAGTAGAGGATCGTGTTTTAAATATGAAGAAGGAAGTTAAAGTTTTCTATGCTAAGTTAGGGTTATTTGATGATAGTGTTGTCGCCAGAATTCAATTGGAACTTGTGAATTGCGTTTTAGGTGCAAAGTTAGGTTATATTAGATGATATAAGAAGCAGTGTGCAGGGTATGAAAGGAGTAATAATTGATCTCCAAGGAGAGAAGTTAGGGCCGTCGGCTGATAAGCCAATACAAATTAATCTCAGCGGAAACGTATCTGGCTTGGATTTAGTAGCAGAGAAATTCTAAAAATTATGGACCAGCCTTTATCAGAGTTTGTAAAGATTCAAGACAGCAGATCAATACCTGCAATAGAATGGAACATGAGTATTGACAAAAATAAGGCTACAAGTTCTGGGGTAAGTGTTGCAGCTATTGGCGACTTTATAAAAATGATTACAAATGGAGTATTCATTGGAAAATATAGATCAAATAACCTGAATAGAGAAATCGACATTGTACTTTACTTTCCTAAAAAGGACCGCAACATGAAGGCTGTGGAAAATCTTTTTATTAATATGGCTAACAGCCTGTACCCTATAGGCAACGTAGTAAAATATGCTCCAGAAAAAAAGATAAATAAACTGAGTAGAATTAATGGATTACGCACAGTGACAATCTCTGCTGATGTTGACCCTGGTTATTTAGTTGATGAAAGGGTTAAGTTCATTCAAAATTCAATTGCTCGAGATTGGAACAAGGAAGTTTAAGTTGACTTTAAAGGTGATAAAGAAGATCAACAAAATCAGAAGCCTTTTTGTTAAAGGCTTTTATATTGGCAATTACATCAATGATCTTGGTATTAGTACACAATGCTTTCCATCGCCAAATCAAGATATATGAAAATGATATTAAGCGATGTGTAATAAATGCTTCGATTTCTCGTATTAGACCAATATTGCTTACCGTTGAAACCACAGTCCTTGGGCTGATACCTGTGATTACTAAGTTAAATATCGATTTTTTTGCTTTACAAATCATATATGACGCACCATCAAGCCAGTGGTGGTTGATATTTTAACGGCTATAGCAAATGGAATATTAACTGCAACGGTTTTAACTTTATTTTTTCCCCTGCATTGCTTGTAATGCAAAGACATGAAAAAACTTGACTTAAATTAGTAATTATTTAATATTGAGAATAGAGTTCTTTGCCCGTTGAAACTATAATTATAACTAATTGTATAGGATTTATTTGTATGATTGCTGATCGCAAAAGAAGTGTTAAACAGAAAAGTGACAAAAATAACTTAGTAGGAAATCTTGATATAATAAAGACAGCGGGGGAGATTTCACTTCAGAAAGGTCTAGATTTTGAAGTTATAATGAAAGCATTAGAAAGTGCTATAGAAGCAGTAGCTTATCAAAAGTATGGTAGCAAAAGTAAGGTTGTGGTTAATATAGATAGAAGCACAGGTGAGGTTATTTCGTACAGAGAATTAAAGGTCGTTGATGATGAACCAAATGGAGAAGAGCATAACGGATATGGGTCAATTACGCTTACACAAGCCAAATTAATAAAGGAGGATGCAAAAGTTGGAGACACTATTAATGAATTGCTCTCTCTTAATACTGATCTTGCCTCAGCAAGAATTGCCCAGCAAAGGATTGCTCAAGTAATTAAATATGAAGAGTTAAAGAAGCAATATGAAGAATTTAAGGACAAAGTAGGGGAAATAAGGTATGGTATTGTTAAACAAGTAGAATATTCAGATCTGATTATAGACATAAATGGTACTAGGGCATATCTTCCATTGCGAAATTTAATCGGTGGTGAATTATTTCGCGAAGGTGATAAGATTAAAGCTTATATACAAACTGTTAAGCGCTCTGACGATGGACGTCAAATTATTCTTTCTCGGGCAAGTGAAGGCTTTTTGGAGGCATTACTAAGTCAGGAGATACCGGAGATTGCTGATGGGTTAGTGACAGTTAAGGGTATAGCTAGAGATGCTGGTTCAAGGTCCAAAGTTGCCGTTTTCTCTCCCGATAAGAATATTGATCCAGTAGGTGCATGTGTTGGAGTTAAGGGAGAGAGAATAAAAGCCATCATACATGAATTAAATGGTGAAAAAATTGATGTCGTGCATTACTTTTCAGACTTAGGCCAATTTGTTATTAAAGCAATCACTCCTGCGGAAGTATCGAAGGTTATTATTGATGAAAGTGAAAATTGCGTAGAACTAATAGTCGCTGAAGATCAATTGAGTTTGGCAATAGGAAAAAAGGGTCAAAATGTGAGACTAGCTTCGGAGCTTATTGGGTGGAAGATTGAGATACTAAGCACTCAACAAGAATCGGAAAGGCGCAATAGAGAGCTTAGTCAGTGTTCAGCTCTATTCGCTGAAGCTTTAAACTTAGAGGAGATTATGGGTCAACTGTTAGTCACAGAAGGCTTTTCAAGTGTAGAAGATATATCGAATGCTTCCATTAAAGAGCTTGCTTCAATAGAAGGCTTTAACGAGGATATTGCAAGTGAACTGCGTAACAGGGCAAATAGATATCTAAAAGCAGAAAATGATAGAAAAATAGAAGAGTTAAAAAGTTTAGGTATGGAAAGTGATGTGATCAATTTACCTTTATCAATAGATGATAAAATTGCTCTTAGTGAACATGGTATTAAAACTTTAGAAAACATAGCAGATTTGTCAAGCTATGAATTTTGTAGTATACTTTCTTCTTCAGCGAGTGATAAAGAAAACTTAAAAAACACAGTGAACTCAATAATCATGGAAGCGCGCAAGAAGCTTGGTGTAATATAATATGAATAGTAAAGATATCAGTAGCAAAAAATTAACACTCCAAGGCTTTAGTAAGCTTAAATTAGACTTCAATTTGAGCTCTTCAGCAAGTCCAAGTATGGGAGCTACAATAGTAAAAAAAAGAAGAAGAAAAACTCATGACACAGAAGAACAAGATGAAAATAAATTATTAGGTTCTTTAACAAAAAAAGAGCAAATTTCTCGTATTAATGCTGTACAGAACGCTGCTTTGCTGAAAGAAAGGAATCTAAAAGAAAAAGAAGCCATAGTAAAAAAAGATAGTATAGTAAAAGAAGATAGTAATGAAAAGACTAACGACAGAGATAGCGCCACGAACACTTCATTTAAAGAAACTGGAAAGGAAGTTTTGAACGATGTTAGCTTAGTTGAGCTAATAGAGAATAACACTGACAACGAAGATAATAATAAAAAGTCTTTAAAGACTAACAAAGATATATATTCCAAGCATTCTAAGCGGATAATTGCACAATCAATAGATGACAAAATTGAGCAACCTTCTGTGTTTAAGCAAAGATTTGGTATAAGAAATAGAAAATCAGAATTCACTAAGGGTAAAAATATCTCAAGGGAAGTTATTATACCAGATGAGATAACAATTAAGGAATTATCTATTCGCATGGCAGAAGATAGCAAAAGTGTGCTAAAGATGTTGAAAGAAGAAATGGGTGAGAATTATGGAGTGGATGGTTTAGTAGATCCAGAAGTAGCATGCGAAATAGTGGAGAAATTCAATCATACGGCTAAACGAGTGAGCGGTGCTAACAAGGAAAAGAATTTGTTTTTTATAGAAGAGAGAGAAAGTTTACCTAAAAAACCTAAACCACCAATTGTCACCTTTATGGGACACGTTGATCATGGTAAAACTTCCTTGCTTGATGCATTTCGTGAATCTAATGTTGCAGAAAGAGAGTTAGGCGGAATAACTCAACACATAGGTGCTTATCAGATAATTACAAAAGATAAAAAAATTACTTTCATTGACACGCCGGGACATGAAGCGTTCACTGCGATGCGTGCGTGTGGCGCTAACATCACTAATATAGTTGTAATAGTAGTTGCGGCTGATGATGGAGTCATGAAACAAACAATTGAAGCAATGAATCATGCAAAAGCGGCAAATGTTTCTATTATAGTTGCTATTAATAAAATTGATAGGTCACAGTCTGGTGATGTAGAGAGGATAATTAGTAGTTTACCTCAATATGATCTCATTCCTGAAGAGCTCGGTGGCGATGTTATAGTTGTGCCAGTATCAGCAAAAAAGAAAATTAATTTGGATAAACTAGAAGAGGCGATTTTATTGATCGCTGAATTAATGAAGCTAGAAGCAATAGAAGATTGTAGGGCACTTGGGTGGGTAATAGAATCTAAAATAGATAAAGCCAAGGGAATATCGGCTACATTGATAGTTGAGGAAGGAACGCTAAAAGTTGGTGATATGTTGGTAGTTGGTACAGCATATGGTAAAGTGCGCAGTATGGTTAATCACCTTGGGCAAAGAGAAAAGGTGGCACTACCATCCTCTCCAATTGAGATTACTGGTCTAAATGGTATACCAAATGCTGGAGATAAATTTGTTGTAGTAAGTTCTGAAAAGCAGGCACGTGAAATTGCTGAGTATAGGTTAGAGTTAATTAAGGAAAAGAAAGAAGATTTAAGCAACAATAATTTAGACATGTTCAGTCGCAATGATAGTGAAGTAGAAGAATTATCTGTAGTTTTAAAGTGCGATGTAACTGGTTCTATTGAAGCAATATCGAATTCAATTGATAAGCTCGGTAAAGACCAAGTAAAATTGAATATCTTACACAAAGCAGTAGGGGGAATAACAGATTCAGATGTGCTGCTTGCAGAAGCATCAAGTGCAGTAATTTTAGCGTTCAATGTCAAAGTAGATTCAAAAATAAGGGATTTAGCAAAAAGGAAGGGTGTAGAAATACATACTTATAGTATAATATACGAACTTATCGACGACATGAGAATGTATTTGACTAAAATGTTAAAGCCTGTGACACGAGAAGTGCGTATTGGCTCTGCATCTGTGAGGCAGATATTTAATGTATCTAGAGTAGGCAATATTATTGGATGTTATGTAAGTGATGGAGTTGTAAAAAAAGATTCTTTAATTAAGGTAATGCGCAATAATAAGTTGATATATGAAGGAAAGTTGAAAGCTTTACGTAGATTTAAGGATAACGTTAAGGAAGTAGGTACAAACTTTGAATGTGGAGTATCTCTGGATGGTAACGTTGATATAAAAGTTGGAGATATTCTTGAAGCTCATCAATTAGTACAAGAAGAAAGGGTGTTATAGTAGTTTAATATGAGAAAGGAAATCAGAAACCTAAAAATAGCATCTGTATTGCGTAGAGCAATATCCAAAGTCTTAATGGAGGGTAAGGTGTTCAATAAAAATGTAGTAATATCTGATGTAAAATTAAGTGGAGATTTGAAAAAAGCAGATGTATATATTGTGTTATCCTCATTAAGCAAAAAAAAATATAATATTAATACTGTTGTTGATGAAATTAACCAATCTGCGTGGTTAATACGCAAATCCATATTGAGTTATGTTGATTTGCGATTTATACCAAAGTTAGTTTTTAAGGCTGATTTAGCGTTCGATAATTTTGTTAACATAAGCAAAATACTAAGTAATTATACTTAATAAATGCATTTCAATTGTTACTTTTCATTGATGAGGTTGCACAGCTTAACAGGTTTGTGGCTTGTGTTATTTCCTGGTTTAAGTGGTATTGTGCTAGCCTCAACTTCTCTATCTTGGCAGACTTTTCTTCTCCTTATTTTGTTTACCATAGGTGCATTTTTAATGAGACCTGCAGGTTGCATAATCAATGATATTTTCGATAGAAAAATAGATGCGCATGTTGAACGAACAAAATATAGACCACTTGCAAGTGGCAAATTAAACGTAAAGCAAGCTTTGATTTTACTTTTTCTGTTACTATCTATTGCCCTAGTCGTTCTACTGTTTACTAACAAAACTACACTTATACTTGGAGTAATTTCAATGTGTATGGTAACTATTTACCCCTTATTGAAGCGTTATGTTTGGTGGCCACAATTGTTTCTAGGGTTTACTTTCAATATGGGATCACTTATAGGCTGGGCAGCAGTGAAGAACCAGATCAGTATAGAACCCATGCTCTTTTATATAGGATGCATCTTTTGGACGCTGAGTTATGACCCCATATACGCCCATCAGGATAAAAAGGATGATGAAAAACTCGGAATAAAATCAACTGCATTATATTTTGGTGATAAAACAAAATCTTGGCTAAAAAGGTTTTACTTAATATCTCTCATGGTGTGGCTATACGCCGGTATTTTATCATCATTGAACAACATTTTTTACATTGCTCTGCTTGCTGTAGGATTTATATTTTATCGCCAGTACAAACATTTTAATCCTGACAACTCTAGTCAATGCATGTCCATATTTAAAAATAATTCCTATATAGGACTACTACTTTTTTTCGGCATCTTTTTAGATAGGATTGTGAACTTTGCCAATTAGATTGTAAAGTCTGCATGCTAATGAAATCAAACTGTTTAAGCGTACTCAATAGAGCTTAATCTGGATCCCATGGATTATACAAATGATATTTACTA
Source organism: Wolbachia endosymbiont strain TRS of Brugia malayi (assembly GCF_000008385.1). Classification (NCBI taxonomy): domain Bacteria; kingdom Pseudomonadati; phylum Pseudomonadota; class Alphaproteobacteria; order Rickettsiales; family Anaplasmataceae; genus Wolbachia; species Wolbachia endosymbiont of Brugia malayi. The sequence continues at coordinate 694,640 of NC_006833.1, read as the reverse complement.
GATCTTAATTTTTTAAGTCTATATTTTAATAAATAGTAAGTTGTAATTAGTGTGAGTGACCCATTCAAAAGTGACAACTATGAAAAAAAACTTGATTCTCTGGTCAAAGTTGTAAGGTTAGGAAATACAAAGGAAGTCGACAAACAATATACTGAAACAGTAAGAAATTTATCTTAAGCACTAGAAGATTTTACAAACAAGGCAAAGACGTGGCTAAGTTTATTATGTATACTGACTTGGATAATTATGTAGAACCGGTTGATGAAAAGCCATCAGGTCTTTTTGAAACATTAAAGAACATATGGAACACAATCTTAGGAAAAGATGTTCCGATTAAGATGACAACATAAGAAATTTTGCTAAAGATAAATTGCCAAATTTTACTTTAGAAAAAGCAGTAAGATACACGAATATCTTGAGAAAAATTAATTTCCTTAAAGAAAAACTCAATGTTTTGAAAGAAATTTTGGATTCAGAACAGGGTAAAAAGTTCAGGAAAAATATAAATTATAAGAAGTAAATGTGGAAAGCAAAATAGCTTTAAAATAAAAGGGAGAACAGCCAAAAGAAGAATTAGGTAGTAATCGCCAAAGGGAAAAATAAAACGACCGACAACTGCACCTCCACTACCCATAACTGCTCCGAATTTAAAGAAAACTTTCTCATTAGAAGAAGCTAATCTTTCCATAAATGAGCTTAAGCCTGAGTCTGGGAAAAAGGTTTCTGCTACTGAGAAGAAGGTACGTTTTTAATCAGAAGTAGAGATTATACCCTCAGATAGCAATAAGCTTTCTTATAGTTACAAGGACTCAGGCTATGGAAGTTTGTTAGATGAAGAGCCTGATAAAAGAATGTCAAATTATCAAGAGAAAGAGGCAATTTATGCAACGGTTTCTAAAAAACATATAGAAGCAATAAAGAGAACGTAAACAGCAATCTAAATTTTCAATACCACCAAAACCATCAATAGCACTGCCAGTATTAAAGAAAACGTTCGCTACTAATCAAAAGATTGGGCAAAAACCGAGAAAAGATAAACCTAAAATACTGCCAAAGTCTAAAAATCTAGGCCGTGCTGATCAAAAAGAAGAAGTAAATACGAAGCCAGGAATAATGAATGTGATTCTTGAAAAATCAGCTGAAAGTAAACCTGAAATGTCAAAAAAAACTAAAAATCAAGATCGTAGGCAATCTATGCAGGAAGCTTCTAGTAAAGCGATACCAAAAGTAGAAGCGGTTACTATGAAGGGGTCAATCACAAGACGGACAGCAAAGTCAAAGCGTTAAAAGAAAAATTTAAGCGAAATCAAGTAAAGGAAAATGCAGGTGTATGACCTGTTGAAAGCAAAGTCACCCCAGCAGCACAAGTAGATACTGGTGTAAAGCAAGATCCTACACTCTCACTAAAAACTGCTTCTCAATCTCGTTTATTTCCAACAGAGAACGAAAGATCTGCAATTGAATCCTCTATAACAGCAAAGTCTGGTCCTAAATCTCCATTAGCAAAAAACCTCTTCTCACACATGTAAGTATAAAGGAAATAGTTGCACGATTTAAAAGTCATGGAAAGAAATAGCTATAACTTATTGAACAAACCCTATAATATTTTTGATTTCCTTTATGTTATGGCCAACAATTTCCGCTGCTTTTTCTGTGCCTTTTTTTAACACTCTATATAAGTGAGATTGATCTTTTAAAAGATCATTTATTTCTTCACGTATGGGTGATATAACACTTATGATTAAATCAGCTAACTCTCCTTTAAAGTGCTGCATATCATACTTATTCATTTCTTCACACACTTTATCTACATCTAAATTACTAAGCACTGAGTAAATGTTTATCAAATTGCTTATTTCCGGACGACACTTTAAAGTAGCAAAATCAAAGCCTAGTATTGAATCTGTTTTTGCTTTTCCTACTTTTTTAACAATCAAGTCATCTGTGTCGTCAAGGTTAATGCACGAATATTCTGAAGGGGGAGATTTACTCATTTTGCTTGTACCATCTCTTAAGCTCATTATCCTCGATGCATGATCTAAAACTAGGATTTCAGGTATAACGAAATGACCAAGCTTATAGTGATTATTGAAAGCTAATGCAATGTCGCGTGCGAGCTCCAAGTGCTGTTTTTGATCATCACCAACAGGGACGTATTTAGTTCGATATAGCAATATATCTGCAGCCATAAGCACTGGGTAACTATATAACCCAAGAGAGGCTTTTTGTTTATCACTTCCAGCCTTATCTTTAAATTGAGTCATACGATTAAGCCAACCAACTGGTGTGTAGCACCCGAGCAGCCAACTGAGTTCTGTATGACTACTAATTGTAGACTGATTAAAAATAATGGATTTTTCTGGATCTATTCCACACGCGATATAAGCTGCTGCTGTTTTAAAAATATTACTTTTTAATTCACTTGCAGAAAGCTTATTGGCTGTGATCGCATACAAATCAACTATACAAAAAATAGATTTGTATTTATCTTGTAAAGTCACCCACTGCTTAATTGCACCAAGATAATTACCTAAATGTAGTACACCACTTGGTTGAGTGCCTGAAAAGACTACGCCTGTCATTACATATTTATCTTATTGTATATGTATTACTAACTGCTTCCACAATTAGCAGTTTTTTTTGGAAATGATAACCATTGCAGGACGAAGCAACCTATTTTTGATAGTGTAACCGGTTTGCAAGACCTCTACAATAGTGCCAGTTTTTTTTTCATTATCCTCTCTTTCTACAACAGCTTGATGTAAATTACTATCAAAAAGCTCTCCGATTGGGTCTATCTCTTCTATTCCATGCTTTTTGAGATCATTCATAATTTTTTTATAAGCTACTTTAATTCCCTCATGAACAGGATCATCGTCCTTCAAAATTTCCATTACTCTTTTTAAATTATCGCACGAATCGATCATATCACGGGCAAATTTTGTAACTGCGTAGTCGTTTGCATCGCTAATTTGTTTTTGCATTATACGTTTAACGTTTTCGTTATCTGCAACAGCACGGCGTAAATGATCTTCAAGCTGAACTGCACGTTCTTTTAATGTTTTGAGCTCATCTAAATCATCAGCTTGTTTACTATTATTTTGTTGGTCTTCGCTTTTTTGTTTATTCACCATGCCAGTGAATTTCTTCTTTCTTTCTTTACTACTATCTGACATATCATTATCCTTAAAAATCTAATAAATATATAACAATTAATCTGAAAATATCAAGAACTAGCTAAGCTTGTCGTTCTATGCTTGCATTTAAAAAGTCAATTAAAGCAATTTTATAAGAAGAATCAGAAAAAGTGTTAATATTATTTTGTGCCATATTAACATAGTGCCTAGCTTTTTCTATAGAAAGCTGAATAGCATTGTGATGATTGATATAATGTAATGCTTGGTCAAAGTTGCGCTCAGCCAAAGAAAAACATTTTTCCCAGAATTTTTGTTCTGCTGGACTGCCTTTTTCGTACGCTATAATAGCAGGTAAAGTAACTTTGCCTTCAAAGAAGTCCTTTCCTACTTGCTTTCCAGAAGTACGTTGGTCAGCAGTATAGTCAAGCGTATCATCAATTATTTGAAATGCCATACCAAAGTTAAGACCAAAATTTTTCAACCTCTCTGTTTCATTACTTGTAGCGTTGGATATTACAGATGCAGCTTCACAGCATGCAGAAAATAAAGATGCTGTTTTCTTTCCAATGATGTCGAAATAGTTTTTCCTAATAGTGTGAGAGTTAAAGCGTGCTGCCATTTGTTTTATTTCGCCATTTACAAGTGAATGCGATGCTCCAGATAAAATGGAGAGAATGTTTAAATTTCCACATTCTATAAGCCATCTGAATGCTAGAGTCAATAACAGATCACCAACTAAAATGCTTGACTTATTTCCCCAAATTTTATTTGCTGTTTTAACTCCATGACGTGCTTCACTTTCATCAAGCACATCATCATGAAGTAAAGTGGCGTTATGTATAAATTCTACTGATGCGGCAACTTTAACCCTATCCTCTCCGGAATAGTTCAGCATTTTACATATGATAAAGACAAGTTTGGGCCTAACTTTTTTTCCGCCTGATCTGACAAGATGAGATATAATATCAGCAGCAAGCTTAACATCTCCGTTGTTAACATCCCTGAAGATAAAATTCTTCATAGCTGATAAGTCAGAGGATACGATATCGTCTAATATATCATTATTTGTTAAACCGGTGTTCAGCATTAATGAGACTTATACCTCTTGTTCTTTTACTTTTTTTATCTCTGCTTTCTTTGTTTCTACTTTCTTTTTTTCTGCTTCTAAAGTTATTATGCCTTTTTTAATGAACCATAGTACCCTTTCACTTGCTTGCGCACCTACATTTAGCCAATATTTTAATCTATCGGCTTTTACCACGACACAATTTTTGTTGTCTTTTGATAGCATTGGATCATACTGCCCTATTCTCTCAATAAAACGTCCATCTCTTGGTGCACGTGAATCAGCTACAACTATTCTGTAAAAAGGGCGTTTCTTTGCACCAAATCTTGCCAACCTTATTTTAACTGCCATGTTAACCTTTATTTATTATACTAGTTACAATTTTATATAATTAAGCAGTTTTAGTCAAACTAATTGCCACATTGCCATTCAAGGACAATATAACTGCTCTTATTATCTATGTCAGATAGTAATAATTGGACTTTTTTTATGTATCATCAAGTATAGCGTGGTTAACCTTAACTTTATACTTTGATTCTAAGTAGCTAATTAACTGCTCTTTTAGCGATATCATTACACGTTTTCCAGTATCGAACGTATTTAATTTGCCGCTTGATGAGTACATTTCTTTTAAAACGCCTACTATAACTTCATTATTGTGTTGAACAGGGTCTGTTACTGAACCGATCGTTTTCATATTAAAAATCTCCTCTATAAAAGAAAAGGGGTAACTTTGCTGACCTACTTCATTGCGATGTATCTGCTGATCCTTAATCAATTCTATACCTTGAGTTTTTTTTAAATCTGCCTTTTCTTTTAGTCGAGCTGCAACTTCTTGTCCAATTTTAAACATTTTCTCTTTTATAAACCCATTACGCCAAAGATCTATTGCTAATGCCTTACCTTCTTCGAAGCTTTGCAATTTAGGTGGAACAATGTTGACGATCTTTACACTAACAACGGCATCTCCAACGCCTTTAAAATAACCTTTCTGGTCTTTTTCTCGTGAAAAGATAAAAGAAACCAGATCACTAGAGCTTTCCACGCTATTGCCACTTTGATCCTTTCCACTAGCATCTATTGGACCGATAGTTTGCATAGGCAAATTATATTCACTGGATATTCCTTCAATCGTTGCACCGTTATATATCTTATAGTTTACTTGGTTTATAAAATCGTTGACCTTTTCAAAGGACTTCTGATTAGTTAAAACTAACTTTATATTCTTCTTTAGATCAACTAAGTTCTCATTAGAGATTTGATGTGCACTATCCACTTTTATTATATGCCAACCAAAACTGCTTGCTAAGACTTCACTTACTTCACCAACTTTGAGAGCAAACACCTTTTCTCTCATGTCTTCTGGTAAAGAATCCTTAGTTATATTATTTATCCTAGTTTCCTCAAGTTTTGTTTTTCCAAACTTCTCTACTATCTGTTCAAAGCTTACTTTGTCTTCCTCAAATTCTTTCCGTGCTGTTTCAGCCTCTTCTTTAGTATAGAATATTAAGTTAAATATATCTCTTTGATCTTTAAGCTCCTGTTGTTTTATTATATCGTCAACCTCTCTATCTGAAATTTGAATTTGGTTTGCAAAGTATTTTTGACCTAAAGAAATATATTGTGCAGTTCGATATTCAGGGTAATAAAAATGGGATTTATTTTTTTCATACAAGTCAAGTAAAACTCGATCATCTGGTTCAGTAACGTTTGTAACTGCATTTTGAGTTATTTTAACAATATTAACTACTCTAGTTTGATGGCGGTTCTTATATATCTGTTCGTCGATTTTTTCGCCAAAAGTTACTGGATAATTATCATGAAATAATGAAGTTATGAACATAATTGCAGGTAGGATTTTCTCTAGCTTTGCTACATATTCTCCTTCCGTCATGTGCAGACTATTTAGCGCCTCATGAAATTTTTCTTTATCAAACTTTCCTTTATCGTTTTGAAAGTACTTGGTATTTCTAATGTGGTCTTTTATGGATTCTTCCCCAACTACTAACCCCAAATCACTGATTAAGTTAAACAGTAGTTTTTGCTCTATGAGTGCATTAAGTAGATCGTATTTCAATCTTTTCACTTGCTCTTCACTAATATCAGATCCAGAAATCTGCTTTCCATAACTTTGATATAGCAATTTGTACTCACCTAATGTTATAACTTCCTTTCCAACTCTAGCTACTTCTTCCTTTTTATTCTCATCCGAGAGAAAGTTACCAACTCCCGTAAAGATTAACAAACAAGTTAAAATGACAGCGGTTACTTTAGTAAAAAAATTTTTGACATTCATAAATGAAAGTTGATTAGCGGTTAATTATAGAATAGTGATAATTTAGTTTTTGTAAATCTATTAATTATTTAACTACTGTATATAGTATTACAACACACTAGGTTTTAAAATTAACCAATCCTTAAGTAAAAATATACGTTTGATTAAGTTATCGTGCCCAAGGAGAGAAAATATTTTTTTGAGTCGCTTAAGATAGATCTGGCTGCTTGATTATCCTAAGAAGTTAAAACCAAAAAAAGTCATCTAGTGATAAAATTAATGCTTTTTTAATTTTAATAGCTTATATTTTAGCTCTATGTAACGACAATTGATTTTATTTTGGAGATGTTTCTTTGATGTCAACAGAACTTTCTAAGGGCAATAATGATAGAAATAAACAGTTTTTCATGCAAATTGCTGCTTGGCTAGTAGATAATACTGCTTTAACTTTTAATCAAATAGCGCAGTGTTGTAGGTTAGCTCTCGAAGAAGTGCAAGGTATAGCTGATGAAGAAATAGACGTAGAAAAGTTTAATCCTGTTATTTCTGGAATAATAACTGAAAAAGAAATTGATAACTGTAGAAGAAACCCAAATCATATTCCAAGTTTGATTGCAAAAAATATAAAAAAAAGAAGTAAGGTAGTTGGTAATATTTTGGGTTTTGCCTCTGCAGCAAGGCGTAGAGATAAACCTGATGCAATTTATTATTTAATAAAAAAATTCCCTATCTTGGACAATGGTGTTATAGCTAAACTAATCAGTACAACAAGCTATACGGTGGAGCAGGTAAGAGATGGATCTCATTACAATATGCAAAATATAAAACCTCAAGATCCCATATTACTCGGCTTATGTAGCCAAGAAAACCTAGAAGCAGAAGTGGAAAAGGCAAGAGTGAAAGAAGAGAAACGAGAAAGGTTAAAAAATATAAAGAAAAATTATTAAAGTTTTTCAAATCATTTACTTATTTTCATGCTGTGTTAATATTAAATTAACTTGACTTGCCAGTATTTATTGGTATAGTATTTAGGTAAAGTATGTAGCTTAATGATAATTAAGTTTGATACTTCCTGAAGATTAGCTCAGCCTAATTTATTATCTTGTAATCACGTTTTAGGTTAGTAAGCATCAGTTAGAATTTTTGGAGGACTATGGTAACGATCAATAAAGATGTTTTAGCAAAGGAAAAGGTTGTAGTTGCACCTGAGCCAATAGAAAAAAGTGAGCAAATTTTCGATAACGGTATGATAAAACAAACAACGAACGAAGGTATAAAGGAAATCAGAAAAACATTAAACCTAAGCGAGCTAAGAGAAAAAACAGCAGAAGAATTATTAAATCTAGCTGAAGAAAGAAAAATTTCAACTAATGGTAAAGGCAATGGCAGAATGTTGAAGCAGGAAATGATATTCAACTTGATGAAGAAAATGAGCGAAGAAGGAGGTATTACTATAGGAAGTGGAGTAGTGGAAATATTACCTGATGGTTTTGGGTTTTTACGCTCAGCAAATGCAAATTATGCTCCAAGCACTGATGATGTTTATATTTCCAATGGACAAATAAAAAAGTTTAATTTGCGCACAGGAGATATAGTATGCGGAGAAATAAGACCACCTAGTGATAAGGAAAGATATTTTACTTTAACTAAGGTTCAAGGTATAAACTTTACTGAAGTAAGTGAATTAAGAAAGTACGTCCATTTTGATAATTTGCTTCCTCTTTATCCTGAGGAAAGTTTAATCCTTGAAAACAACAGCAGCGGAGATAATAAAAAAGATATAAATATGCGTGCTGTGGATATAGTCGCACCTCTTGGAAAAGGACAAAGAGCATTGATAGTTGCTCCACCACGTACAGGAAAAACTATACTACTTCAGCAAATGGCTCATTCTATAGCTACAAATCATCCTGAAATAGAATTGATAGTATTACTTATAGATGAAAGACCTGAAGAAGTGACAGATATGATGCGCTCTGTGAAAGGCGAAGTAGTAAGCTCTACATTTGATGAACCTGCTTACCGTCATGTACAGCTTGCTGAAATAGTAATAGAAAAAGCTAAAAGGATGGTTGAACATAAAAAAGATGTGGTAATCTTGCTCGACTCTATAACTCGTCTTGCACGTGCTTATAATGCAATTATTCCTTCATCTGGAAAAGTTCTAACTGGTGGTGTAGATTCTAATGCACTACAAAGACCAAAACGTTTTTTTGGAGCAGCTCGTAATATTGAAAATGGTGGTTCTTTAACAATAATTGCTACTGCTCTTATAGAGACCGGCTCAAAAATGGATGAGGTTATTTTTGAGGAGTTTAAAGGTACAGGTAATGCTGAGATTATACTTGATAGAAAACTTGCCGATAAGCGAATATTCCCAGCTATTGACATTACAAAATCTGGAACTAGAAAAGAAGAGCTGTTAATTGACAAAGCTATATTAAATAAAATATGGGTGTTGCGTAGGATACTGAGCCCTATGGGACCTGTTGAAGCAATGGAGTTTCTACGTGACAAACTACTTTTGACAAAGAGCAACTCTGACTTTTTTAACTCTATGAATAATTAAAAATAAGCCAGTCCTAATGGTATTAGCTCTAAGTTGTTTCCTGTTAAGTAAGAGGCAATGCCTGCAGGACTTTGTTGCATTGCAACGTGTAAAAAGTTCACTATAGTTGGGATTATAAACAACTTATTGGAAATCTTGTTTTTTGTAATCAATCTGATCAAATTTAAGAATAGTAATTCATTATTTATATTAATAAATTTAATCCTATTCAAAATAGCTAAAGTATTGAAATACTTGAATTTTAACCGGATTAGTGAATGATAGTGAAATTTCTTTTACTCAGATTTAGGTATTCATTGACAGTTTTTATTATAAAAGAAAATGATAAGTTACTAATATTCTCCAGCTACAAATATTTAAAAAACTTACTAAGTAAAAAAAAGGCAAAAAAACCAGGAGTGGCTAGTTACTACTCTTTATTTTAAAAATTTGACGTTGGGTGATGTCTTAAATGCTTTGTAAGCACGTTTCAGCTTGTATAGGTAAGAACTAGAAATTTTATTAAAGATATTACGGTACACGTAGTGCAAAAGATTAAACAGTAATGTATCAGGTACAAGATCTTCTTGTCATTTTAATCTGTACAGATTGGGAAGTTATATAAAATAGATCCACTACTGGGATAAGAAAGCTGGCAAAGTATGTCAAGTAATTTTTTGCATTTCTGTGAGCTATTTGAACGACCGGTAACTATGCAACAAAGCCTGCTCTTGCCATCATACAGCTTGGAACCATGTACCTAGCTAATTTTTGTAATGCCCTATTGCAATTTACTTAATTGGCGTATAAGCTTTAAATAAAGCCTATGAAAAAAATGGAAGCTTGTTACTCGTTTGACGATATACTCCTTTTGCCAGCTTATTCTAATATATTGCCTTGTAATGCAGACACAAAAACTTATTTGACAAATAGTATAGAACTCAACATCCCTCTCATATCTTCTGCAATGGATACTGTCACTGAATCAGATTTTGCGATAACTATTGCCCAACATGGTGGGATAGGTTGCATACATAAAAACCTATCAGTAGATGAGCAAGTTTCAGAAGTAAGAAGAGTGAAAAAATATGAAAATTGGATTGTGTACAATCCAATCACGATTTCCCCAGATAAAACAGTTGCAGAAGCAATTTCATTAATGAAAAAGCATGATTATTCTGGTATTCCTGTGGTTGATCAACGCAAGTTAGTCGGAGTTTTAACTAACAGAGATATAAGGTTTATTGAAGATCAGAACATGAGTATAAAAGTCTCCGAGGTAATGACAAAAGAGAAGTTAGTTACAATACGGGAGCAGGAGGTAGATAGCGCTTCAGCAATGAAACTATTGCATGAAAATAGAATAGAGAAGCTTTTGGTCATAGATGAAAACTTCTGTTGTATAGGTTTGATCACAGTTAAAGACATTGAAAAATACAATAGATACCCTAATTCATGTAAAGATAGTAAGGGGCGGCTTAGAGTTGCCGCTGCGGTTGGTACTGGTAAAAAGGATGGTATAGAAAGATGTGAAGCTCTGATCGGAGAAGAGATTGACGTGATTATTGTGGATACTGCTCACGGTCATTCCGAAAATGTTATTGATACTATTAAAGAAATAAAAACGATGTACCCAAATACGCAGCTAGTTGGTGGAAACATTGCAACAAAGGAAGCTGCTGAAGCATTGATTGATGCAGGTGTTGATGCAGTGAAGGTTGGAATAGGACCTGGATCAATTTGCACAACCAGAGTAGTTACAGGTGTGGGTGTGCCACAATTTTCTGCAATTCAAAGTGTTGCAGAAACGTGTAAAGCAAGAAAAGTAAGATTGATTGCTGATGGTGGTATAAAATACTCAGGAGACATTGCAAAAGCTATTGCAGCTGGTGCTGATTCTGTGATGATCGGTTCAATTTTTGCTGGTACTGATGAAAGTCCAGGTGAGATTATCATGTATAAGGGTAGAGCATATAAAGGTTATCGAGGAATGGGGTCTATTAGTGCGATGAAACAAGGTTCTGCTAGCCGTTATTTTCAAGATAAAGACTCAAAACTCAAGTTAGTTCCACAAGGAGTGGAAGGAAGAGTGCCATTTAAAGGTCCAGCTTCGGGAGTAATCCATCAATTAATTGGTGGGTTGCAAGCTGCAATGGGGTATACTGGTAATAGGAATATAGAAGAGATGAAGAAAAACTGCAGGTTTGTAATTATAACTGCATCAGGGTTAAGAGAGAGTCATGCTCATGATATAATCATTACGCAGGAAGCTCCAAATTATGCTTACCAAGTGTTTAATTTGTTAACTGATTCAGACGCCTAATTGTTAGTCGTCAACTGGTACGGTAAGAGTAAACAGGGTAAAGCATGGGTTTTTGTACTAGTGCAAAAACCCCCACTGTGGTTGAAAATGCATTATTTCTTAGTTTATTAAGTTGTAAATGCGTGTTTTTTGATCTATGTAGTTTATATTATATCTGTGCTTGCTGTACAGCCTGCTACATCTATCACATCATTATCAATTACTCCTTCACTATCTTCTACTCCTCTATAAGTTAATTGTGACCATTGAAGACATCTGGTGCAGAAGCTATCTCTTCTGCTTCATTAGAAGAGCATTTTGCACAAGCTAAAATAGCTTTTGCAAAGTCAAGTGATTCCACTGCAGCTGAATCTATAAATTCGGGCAGTTCTTTTAAACATTTGTCCTTTATGTAAATTTTGTTATAAAGTAAACTCCTTAGATTTTAATAATAGACATTCGTGCTAACGTGCTAATGCTAACTTTATATTAATAAAGACCTAAAATTATTTTTAGGGTGGTTTTGTTGCCCAACTAATTTGGGGTAGATGAAAAAAAACTACCAGAGTATATGGTCATTAACATATCATATCATAAAATGAATATATTAACTATATATATGCTATAAAATAGCAGTCAGCATAGCGGAATTCATGTTTGACCCCATTATTAGTAATATCTTTATTATTATATGAGATAGGCAGACTAGTATTTATAAATTTATACTGTGTTACGTATAGCTCAGGAAAGTAAGATTTACTGGTTACGTGCTGGAATGAACCAATTGTAACCTCAACGCTGCAATACTTGGATCTGTGCTTGCTTGTATATTAATTTGTACCATGATTTTATTAGAATTTTCTGCTGTCTATGCTAACGAAAATTTGTAGATACAAAAAGCCTTTAATAGCTTTGCTAAGTATATGAAAGCGGACAAGAAATGTAAAGACTTTGACGTTATTGAAAAAAAGAGTGACAAATTCAATATTAAAATTTTACAGAGCTCCGGTAAGAGCTTTAGTATGCACTCTATCTTAGAGAGGGTAAAGGACTCCTTTGAGTCAGAAGGTAGTGGGACAGCTGTTTCTCTTCTAGTCAAGTCGTTGGATTTGCTTATCATAAAAATGCTTTAATTGTGGGCTAGGAAATATTTATTATACTAACAAAGAATATAAAGAGCTATAGAGGTCTACATAAAACTTTTAAAAGAATATCCTGGTAACTCTTATATATTAGAAAACTTTCTAACAATAATTTCACAGTATAATCCTGATCTGGTGTTAAGTGGAATGTTGAAATTGTATGATATGCAAAAAAATTATGCTCCTTTATTAGCAAACTTAGGTTTGATCTATATGAAAAAGGAAAACTATAAAGGAGCCAAGGAATACATGGTAACTGTAATTTCCCTTGATCAAAATAATATTTTTTATATCTATAATCTAGCTGTTATTCTAGATAAATTATCAGATTTCAAAAATGCTGCAATATTCTACCTAAAGTTATTGAACATGGCTGCAAATTTGAAGGATGTGAGTAAGAAAATACCCATATGCAAGGTGGAAGCAAGACTAAAATTTATAAAACTTCACAGTACAGACTAGACGATCTTATAAAAGCTAAGGAAAAGTTAACCACTATAAGATAATATATTTCTAAGAATATGGGCAGTGAGGTATAACCAATGGGTATCAAAAGCAACCTATTAATTCAAGCTACCAAATACAACAATAAAGGAATTATAAAACTTACTCAATGCCTCTTCAATGCGTTAGATAAACTCTTCTCATCTGCTAAAAGATCTGCTAAAAAAAAGGAATCCACCAACAATAGAAAGGATAATCAGCACTTAAACGATGCACTTGCGTTGCTATAGAAAATCTCAATTACAACATAGTAGAATTACTTATCAATGCAGGGGCTGATGTTAACTCATTAGACAAAGATGATAAAATGCTATAACACACGCTGTGAGAAAGACTAGCTGCCCTAAAATTTATAGTTGGACCTATCAAAGAACTTGCAAAGGAAATAATCTCTCATCCTATAGTACAGTTTTTGTTGGTAAGAGGCTCTGAATATTACAATACAGGCAGTACGAATATTGAAGGAAAGTATGCCTCAATGATAAGGGGGAGTGTAAGGCATTCTTTGCAATTGAATCACACTTACGAAGAAATGTCTTCCCAGAAGGCTGGAACACAATTTGCATATAATAAACACATTTATGAGAAAATAGATGGTTTTGAGATAATGATTCACTCAACAGTTGCTACTCTAGCATAAAGGAGCTTAGAGCACAGAGAAGGACGGTCGATTTGTCACGCGTATATATCCCGGTGAATCTTACTGCAAAACAAGAAGCAAAGGAACAAGATGGTGAACATTTTTATGAAGAATTCTCTCATTATAGAAGAGATAATAGTTCACTTGACAGTGATTATTCTAGCACAGGAGAATACAAAATACAGGATGGTTCAATTGATTTGTCACAACAATATGCTGAAGCAAGTTTTGCTGGAGAACAAGAAACAAGAGAACGAGATAGTAAACACATTTACACTAAAATTTCTTAATGTTAGGAAACGTAAAAGCCAGCTCTACACCAGCACAGAAGAGTGTAAAGCACAGAAAAAGGCAAACGATTCATTGCAACAAGAATCCACATATGCTAAAGCGTATCTTACTACAAAAGGATCAGAAAGACAGGCAAAATTTATAAAAGCTAATTCTGGAACTTACCATGGGCTAGTGCAAGATAGAAAAAGTCAATGAGAGAAAAAATAAACAAATATAAATCCTTGGAAGCTAACACAGTGATAAATAAAAAAGAAGAGTTAAAGACTAATACTAGAAAAATTGTTGGTACCAATGTAGAAAGAATAAGGTACAAATATGAAACAGGCTGTAATTTTAGACATTCTGATATAGAAATGAAATGGTTAAGAAAGAACCCTAAAATTCCCAACTTTAAAATAAGTTCATGTTGAATATAGAATAGTAGGAGGTTGTAGATATACAATTACTGATATATCACTTTAACTGTATGATTCATGGAGGTTATAGTAATAGAAGTATGCGCTAAAAATAAAGTTTTGGATTTATGTAAGTTTATAGACCTTATTGCAACAATAGGAAACAAAGCTAACAAATGAAGAACTGTAAATAAAGTGTCACCTTTAAAATATTCCTACTTTTGAATTAATCACAAGAAGCATGGCTCCTTCAAAACCCTGTCTAGTTAAAGATTTTTTGTAGAAAATTCTTTCTTTTGCTTCAACCTATTCTTCATTATTAGAATAAAAAGAATTAACTCATTTAAGATATGACCTGCAGCTACTGATAATATAGAGGCGGCACTGAGTGACATGAGGCCCATTAAGACCAGAAGCAGTTCTAGCCATCTTAGGAAAGATTGACATTACGCTCGCTGCACCAAGTGGAAAAAAAAGATCTATTGCCTGATATTAGAATAGTTATAGAAATAATAATTTCTAGTGGATTACTAGTTGTATTCCAAGCTAAAATAAACATCACTGACCCACTAATGGTAAAGATTATTGTACCTAATAACAACGCGTTATCTATAGTGCTGGTTTTTATTATTTTTTTACTTAACACGTTGCCTAATACATATAATAAAGCTATGGTAATATAGAAGAAACCTATGCTACCTGGATTGAACTCTAATTTACTAAAGATAAATGGAAAGTTGACTAAGTGGGCGAAGTAAGTACAGTAAGCCGCACAATACAATTGTACTGTATGCTAATAGATCCGGTTGCATAGCATTTCCTTATGGTGTGTTATAAGGCCTGTAATGGATATGCTGATTCTTTTATTTTTGGGTAAGGTTTCTCTGAACGGAATGACTATGATAACCATCAATATAATTCAAATGATTACTGAAAAAAGAAAATTAGCCCGCCAGTTAAAATAAGCTGCAAGGAGTCCTCTAATTATAGGAGATATGGCTGGTGACATGGCCAATAATTGAAAATATACTTCAAAAATTTGCGCTGTTTCTTCTTTTTTATTTAAATAAATCACCAACAGTTGTTCTTCCTAACACCATACCGGAGCATGCTCCTATTGCTTGAAAAGAGCGAAAATTACCAAGGCTTTAACGCTAGTAGATATTATACAAAGTCCAGAAAATACAACATAAATAGCAGCACCTAATTATAATAATAATCTGTGTCCAAACCTATCTGATAAGGAACCATAAGTTATTTGTACAAGAGATAAATTAAGCGATGTATACTTAGAGTGGTCTGTATGTCTTGTGGTTCCACGTGGAAATACTCTGCCATTACTGGCAATGCGGATAGGTAAATATCTGAAGACATTAATCCTATAACGCTCATCATTACAATTATTGTTATAAATAGGTAGTAATTTTTTCTTTCATAAAGATCTTCATCACAGCCTTAATAAAATAATATGGATGAAAAAAAAATAAAGAGAAAGAAAAAGTGGTAGTTTCCCCTAAAAATGACAAAATAGAGGAATTACCAAGTCTAAAGGCAATAACTGGACATATTTATTGTGAATGTTTTTTATTAAATAAATGCCCCTTGCGTTTTGCTGAGTTACTGATATTCTGAATAAAGAAGTCGGGGCGTAGCGCAGTCTGGTAGCGCATTTGGTTTGGGACCAAAGGGTCGGGAGTTCAAATCTCTCCGCCCCGATTTTTGGCGGGGAGCTTCACGCTTTTGAGCCTTCACATTCTGGCCATGTTACAGTTAAGTTTATAAAATAATTGACAATGTTAATTTTCTAATTTATAAATAAGCTTTTGAGATGATTACCGAAGGAGGTATAAAGTTTGATTGAAGTATCAGTTCATTATGGTAATGTAGATAGGGCTTTTCCGGTATTGAAAAAAACAATTCAAAAGGAAGGAAGAGGGATGAAGATGAAAAAACAATATCATGAAAAAAAGTCAGAAAAGAGAGCTAAAAAGAAAGCTGAAGCTAAAAAAAAGAAGCGCCAACAAGAAAGTAGAAGGCAGCGCTACGGTTGGTAATTTTTAATAATTTATCATTGGTTGTTTTATGAATATTCACGAATATCAGGCAAAAGAGATTTTGCATAAATTTAATGTTCCAGTGCCAAAGGGTTTTGTTGCTATGTCTGCAGAAGAAGCGGAAACCAAAATAAATCAATTAAAGTCCGATGTGCTTGTAGTCAAAGCTCAAATTCATGCAGGTGGTAGGGGTAAAGCTGGTGGCGTAAAATTGGCAAAGTCGGCTGAAGAGGCTCAACAGTTTGTAAAGGGTATGCTTGGCATAACTTTAGTTACTCATCAAACAGGACCAAATGGACAGCAAGTAAGAAGGGTATACATTGAAGAAGGCTCTAGCATTAAAAAGGAATATTATTTAAGCATAGTAATTGACCCAAAGCTCAGTAGGCCGGCGTTCATATTTTCCTCAGAAGGTGGAATGGATATTGAGGAAGTTGCAAAAAATTTTCCCACGAAAATTGTGAAGCTTGATATTGATTATGCTGCTGATTTCGCAAGTTTTGATAGCAGAAAACTAAGCAACATTTTTAACTTAAGTCCAGAACAAATAGAAAAAATAACAAATGTTGCAAAAAATATATATGACACATTTATTGCAACTGACGCAAACCAAATCGAGATTAACCCACTAGTTGAAACAAATTCTGGAGATTTTATTGCGCTTGATGCTAAAATAAGTTTTGACGACAACGCTCTATACCGCCATCCGGAGATTGTGGAACTCCGTGATTATGATGAAGAAGTGAAAGAAGAGATAGAAGCTTCAAAGCATGGGCTTAGTTACATAAAAATGGACGGCAATATTGGTTGCATGGTAAATGGTGCAGGTCTTGCTATGGCAACAATGGATATAATAAAATATTATGGAGCAGAACCTGCCAACTTTTTAGATGTTGGTGGCGGAGCAAGCAAAGAGACTGTCACCGAAGCGTTTAAAATTATATTGTCTGATAGTAACGTAAAAGGAATTTTAGTTAACATATTTGGTGGTATAATGCGTTGTGATATTATTGCAAGTGGAATTGTTGAAGCTGCAAAAGGAATGAGCATTAAAGTTCCCCTAGTGGTTAGGTTATCAGGTACTAACTTTGAGAAAGGAAAAAGAATCTTGGAAGAATCAGGATTAAATATTATTGCTGCAGATGAACTCGATGAAGCTGCGCAGAAGATAGTAAAAGAGGTGGAATAAAGCATGTCTGTTTTAGTAGGCAAAGATACAAGATTAATATGCCAGGGTTTTACTGGTGCACAGGGTACATTTCATTCAGAGCAAGCTATCAGCTACGGGACAAAGATGGTTGGTGGTGTAACCCCTGGAAAGGGTGGAAGCTCTCATCTCAATTTACCAGTCTTTAATACTGTAGCAGAAGCTAAAGAAAAAACTGATGCGAATGCTACGGTTATATATGTACCTGCTAAGTTTGCTGCTGCTGCAATACTCGAGGCAATAGATGCAGAGATAGAGTTGATAGTTTGTATTACAGAGGGTATTCCTATACTTGATATGGTAAGGGTTAAGCATGCGCTTATTAGTTCAAAAAGTCGATTGATTGGTCCTAACTGTCCTGGAATTATTACACCTGAAGAATGCAAAATAGGAATCATGCCAGGACATATTCACAAGCGTGGGCATATAGGAATTATGTCTCGTTCTGGGACTTTAACTTATGAAGCAGTGGCGCAAACAACCGCTGTTGGACCTGGTCAGTCAACATGCATTGGAATTGGAGGAGACCCTATTCATGGTATGACGTTCGTTGACTGTATGGAACTATTTTTAAAAGATGAGGATACTCATGGTATTGTAGTCATTGGTGAGATAGGCGGAAATGAGGAAGAGGATGTATCACATTTTGTGAAGACAGAAAAAACTAAAAAGCCAATTGTTGGATTTATAGCTGGTCAAACGGCACCTCCAGGGAGACGCATGGGACACGCTGGGGCAATTATCTCTTCTAGTGGAGGAAGTGCTGGTGCAAAGCTAGAAGTTATGAGCAGTGCTGGTATTGCAATTGCGGAAACTCCTGCGATGATTGGCAAAAAAATTTTGGAAGTGATGCATAAGGCTCATGTTGCCTAAACTGGGGCTATAGAAATCCTATATCGCCAGTCATAAATATGTTATCTGGCCACTCGATTAGTAATTTGCCTCCTGGCAAATTCACTGAGGTCTGTCGAGTAATCAAGTATCCACGAAGCACGGATGCAATAAGTGCTGCACAGGCTGCACTACCACATGAGGCAGTGATACCTGTACCTCTTTCCCAAACTCTTAAAGATATTTCCCCAGATTTTTCAACTTGCGCAATGTTAACATTCACTTTCTTGGGAAATAATGTATGCTTTTCTAGCTTTGGTCCTAAGCTTTGCAACGGTATTTCGCTTATGTTATCAACAAAAAAAACCATGTGCGGATTACCAATATTTACTGCAACTGGATCTTTTAGCATCTCAAGCTCTATGGGTAAATGAAGTGGATCACACTTAGCGGAAAGAGGAATTTCATGCCACTTAAACAGTGGTTTGCCCATATTGACCTTTATGGATCTGCCACCCACTTTGAAGCACTCTAAAATGCGCTTGTTTACTAACTCGATGGTGGCATACTCAGTACTTTTTTCTGACATTATTAAATATCCAACGCAACGTGCTGCGTTTCCGCACATTTCGACTTCACCACCGTCAGCATTATAAATGTGCATAAAGCAATCAGCTGCACTGGAGTTGGTTATTACTATAATTTGGTCACAGCCATTTTGATTGGCAATTTCTCTATAATTCCAATTCAAGTTGTTTATCGAGCGTGAGTCTATGATAACGAAATTGTTACCAGTACCATACATTCTTTTAGGACTTTGGCTACTCATTATAAAAACATTTCCTCTATTGGCTTTCTTGTCTTTTCCTTGATTTCAGCACCCTTTTCTTCGTAATCAACCGCTATTACTTACATTATATTAAAATCATCTGGTATATTGAATTTTTTACTATTTTATTCCTATCAAATCTACTCATCTGATGAGCATTAAATTCATAGATGTAGCTCTGTAGCATAAATGTATAATTTGCTATACCAGTATCGTGGCTGCCCCAAAAATTTACTATTTTTGTATGATCATGGAAATTTTTAGTGCTCAATGATATAATTAGTATTTGTGTATCTTTTGCCCACTTTTGGTTGGGTTCAGTAGGGCAACTCAGTAATTTTTCCCATGCATCTTGATTGCTTTGTCTATTGCATATCACTTGTCTCCAGGGCTCGTCACCATAACGTGAGGGAGATAACCATGCAGTTTCTATCAGCATATTTATTTCTTCCTGATGTGCTAATTTACTTTGACCATATGAACGTCTGCTGTGCCTTATTTTCATCAACTCCAGTAGATCTTCTTTACTTATCATTTTTAATCCTTAACAAAAAAATTAACTATATATAGTAGAATATTAAAAAAAGTTTAACCTTTTTGTTCCACACAAGGAATATAATTATGAGCAACAAAAGCAAGATTTAAGTTGCAAAGCTCCTAAAATATAATTAGCTTTAATATGTTTTTACTTAGAGGAGTATGTTTACAACGCAATCTAGCAGTAAATCGGCGTTAATCGAGGTCTTCTTTTGTGTTTTGCTCTTATTTCTAACAGCTCAAATAAACATACCATTAAAACCCGTGCCTATTACACTGCAAAGTTTAGGAGTGATGCTTATTGGACTTAAGTTTAACTGCAGGGCAGCGTTTTTTTCTGTACTTACGTATTTATCACTTGGTGCGGCAGGATTACCTGTTTTTGCAGATTTTCTTGGTGGCTATCACACTTTTCTCAGGCCAACAGGTGGATACTTAGTTGGCTTTTTAGCTGCTGTTATAGTGATGAGTAAAGTGAACGAATCGCTGAATTCTAAATATGAGTCACTTATATGCAATTCTCTGAACTGCCTGGCTGGTACAGCCGTAATCTTTATTTGTGGTGTCAGTTGGCTTGCTATTCACGTAGGTCTGAAACAAGCAATAATGGTTGGCATGCTACCGTTTATCTTTTCTGGTTTGGTAAAGATTTTACTACTCGTAGCAGCTTTACGATATTTGAGGAATGATAAGATTTAGTCCTCACTATTTCATATAAGCTCTTGCGTTGCAAGGATATGGATATCTTCAAGATTTTATAGAAAGTTACAGAAAGATAGCAGTAAAGTAATCACTGATCCCAATACTCAAATTAAAGTAACTGGTAATCTTGATAGTATCTGTAGTGCTTGTCTAAACCAAGACTCAGCAAGATAAATGCACTACACAAGCTAAAGTTTTAGAACTGGACAGAAGGTATATGAGGTTTTAAGAATAAAAATTAGAGAAACTTTGACTTGGAGTGAAGCAGTAAAAAGAATCAGGGAAAAAACGTCTTTAGAGAAATTTGACTACACATGTGAGGGATGCAACTGGAAGCCAATTGAATATACAAAAGCGCCCTTTAACTTCCACATAATGTGTTGATAAAGATGTATAGAAAAATAATCAGGAAGGGTTTATCACCTAGATTTGCTAGAAAGGGTATTATTCCAGTGCCTCCTTCTCTTATCATCCCAGTGCCTTGACACTGAGATCCAGTTTTTCATAATCATTAAAAACGTTATACTCTATTAAAAAACAGTTACTTTCATGACACTATTATCAAAGTAACTCAGCGTCAATGCCAGAATAAAAGGGAAGAGAGGACTATTACTTTTTGTTGAAACAATCCATTCTCTTCTCCGATAGTATAAGGTAATTGGGGAGCTTCTAAAAGACCTGGCATCTTATCACGAAGCTTGCTTAAACTTCATTTTGAATATTCTAAGTTCACTGTCTATTTTGCTTGTATTTTGCCCTATATTATCTATAGCTGATGACAGTGTTTTATTATTTTATTTATAGTCTCAGCTCTTGCATCTTCGTTATACTTATGAATACTTCCCATCAAGCCATCGTAAAGCTTTTTTAGGTATTTTGCACTTACACTTGCATTCACGGTATATCATCCATATCTTTTTGCTTCATTTCCTGAGTTATGTCAAATATCTTACTGGTCTTTGTATCAATTGTTTTCCCTACTTCTGAGTTTACGAAATTTGGTTTGTCAAACTTAGGTTTCTGAAGTTGTTGTAATTTTATTTTACTGTGAAACTTCTTCACTAGAATATAATTTTGCATTATTTTTACTCATAATAAGTTATTCCTATGAGAAATTAATTCTCATAAATTGCTACTATGGAAGTAGCATTGGATCGTTATTTCTTCCGCTATTGTAAAATCCTGAGCTTCTAAGAGACCTGATGTATCCTCCTTGATTTGCTTGAGTATCTCAATAACTTTTTTATTTTTTTTGTTCTGCTCCTCAAACTTTTCTATCAACATCTCAGCAACAGCATCAAGTTGACTTTTATCGCCTGATTGAACAACCACAGATATGACTTTCTCATAGGGCAGCTTATGAAGAACATCTTTTAGATCTTCTGCATTTAGATTGTTTAAAAGTTCTGCAAATTGTTGATCAGATATACTGTTAGCAAAAGTCTGAAGTTTTTCTGGTTAGTGGTTAGGTAATCGATTATAACTCCGATTCTGACATGATTGGTTAAATCATGAGCTATTGCTGCGAGCTCTCATGATCCAGTTGTTAACTAAATTCTTTAATTTATCTTCTTCTAAAGTAGAACTGGGAATTGAAGTTGATCATGCTACAGTTCCTTGGAAAGGATGGTTAAATGGTGGTCAGATAAATCTCTTGTTAGATATGGTTGACCATCAGTTAGGTGTTCTGCTGGGGCTTGAAGTTGGTAGCTATTAAGATCTTTTGTAAGGATCTTTAATTGATGATTAGTTAGTTGATCTGCTAAACTTTGGATTTGGATATCTGTCAGATTTTCAATAATTACAGATTCGCAAGATTGGAATATAATGTCAAGTGGGCTTTGTGAGTTTTGTAACGTACTTTTCCTATCTTGAAAAATAGATAAGGGAATCATTAAGTCCGGTTCATTTTTTATCACAGTACATACTTAGAATCTCCTACTTTTTACCTGGATTAGGGCATCCTTGTCTATAAATCATGGGTTTCATTTTATCTGTTACAGGCAACGCTTTATCATGTAGTCCACAAACAATCTGTTTTTGTAAATCTCTAACGGCCAGTACCGGATTACCATAGTCAATATACAGTATAGCTTTTCCCTTCTCAGACTGCTTTTCATAATATTCTTTTAATTGTAGGTTATTTACATGAGATTTTAACGACGAGTCAGGTAGAGTTATATCTCCCTATAAAAATTAATATTTCACTTGTTAACAAGCTTTAAATGGTATTTAACTATTCTAATCTTAATATTATATCAGTTACGATTGGATTATATGCCACATTACGTACCATGTTGGACACCGATCAAGTTTCATTTTCAATGAGAATAGCAGAAAATTTGATTTTTATAGTCATCATTAGGATCATGCTCACCCAGATATTATATATTTTTATAATGTGCTGCAAATGTTCATTGAATGTGACTTCTTGCTCTATCTCTCCGAGAAGATTTTTCTCTACTAATTTTACCTTGTAACACTTTTTGCCATCAGTTTCTATTAGGCTACCTTTTGCTATCTTAAAAACACATTTTTTTCACTCATGGAAATCTTTCGATAAGTTTGCAGTTATTAATATTATAATGTCTATTGGTTAATTTTATTAATAAATTAATATATACTCTAAATTACAATAGAAAACATTATTTGTATGTAAATTACTAAATTTTTTGTGCTACCCTCTATTGCTCCAGTGCCTCTTTCCTCTGTCGTCCCAGTGTATGACACTGGAATCTGGTAAATTTATTTACTATTTCTGTTGCCTCATGATTTTCCAGTATGAGAAGCCAGCTTTACGTGCTGGATATCGGCAGCCCCTATGTCATACTGCGATTCACTCACGGTATCCTTCAGCTGCTGACAAGCGGCAGTTATCGGTGGCTATAAATATTAAGAAATTTACCAAGTAGCACCGGACGGAAGAAATCTGTCAAACCAGGAAGAAGCTCCTTAATTTAAGTTTTTAAGAACCCCAGAGGCAATTACTGCTACTACAAGAAAGTTAGCACG
This sequence comes from Wolbachia endosymbiont strain TRS of Brugia malayi, assembly GCF_000008385.1. Taxonomy (NCBI): domain Bacteria; kingdom Pseudomonadati; phylum Pseudomonadota; class Alphaproteobacteria; order Rickettsiales; family Anaplasmataceae; genus Wolbachia; species Wolbachia endosymbiont of Brugia malayi. Next base: position 671,165 of record NC_006833.1, on the reverse strand, counting down.
TATCTTCTATCAAATGTTGAAATGTGGACAAGGATATGTGGAAAGAGGTATAAGCTACTATGAAACACGTTATAAAAAGAAAGTGTGAAAAATTTGATCAAAAGGGCACAGGAATTTGGTTATATGTTGGTTCAACAAGAGGAGTTGGTTGAAGAAGTTTCTTAGGAAGAAAAAGGGCAAAAGAAACCCTAGTGATATCTCTTGTAGGAACTTGACATTAATGTCTTATATGCTTGGTAAGTAGTCAACCTTGGAATTATAAATATCCATAACGTCACGATAAGGGTAATGCAGAAGTTTTTCAAATAATTTCTTTATAAAAAAAGAAGATTAGTTGATTTTTGAACTAATTCTTAAATAAAGACAAAAAGAACAATGCAATGTGAGTTGTTTACTGTTCTCTCAAAAACTTGGCGCTTATTACATTACTTAATAAGCGAGATTCAGCTAACGTAGATAAAAATTTATAAAGACATGGAGTGTCTATATAAGAAAAATTAAACATAACACACCTAGTTTAATAATGTGCTTTTGTCACTTAAATAAAGATTAAGGATAAATTTTAGGTCTAAAACATCCCCATATAAGGGTTCTTAAGGCCTGTAAAATGGGCTTTACATTTTTATGAGCTACTTGAATCCTGTTATCAAATCACGATGTTTGTATAGTTGTGGGCCTGAAGTGGTTGGCACATAAGTCTAATAAAAATTCACATATATAGGAAAGATTGGTAACATTACCTAGAGAGATCATTATTATAATTATGCCAAAACGTACAGATATAGAATCTATATTAGTAATAGGGGCAGGTCCGATAATTATAGGTCAGGCATGCGAATTCGATTATTCCGGAACTCAGAGTTGCAAGGTATTAAAGAACGAGAATTATAAGGTTATTTTGGTTAATTCTAATCCTGCGACTATAATGACGGATCCTGAGTTTTCTGATGCAACGTATATTGAACCTATACTGCCTGAAATCATAGAAGAAATCATAATTAAAGAGAAGCCAGATGCAATATTACCAACAATGGGCGGGCAAACTGCTTTGAACTGTGCAATGAAACTTGCAGATGATGGAGTATTGGATAAATATAACGTAAAGTTAATTGGCGTAAATAGAGAAGCAATTAAAAAAGCAGAGGATAGAGAATTATTTCGCCAATCTATGGATAAAATAGGATTAAAATACCCTAGAAGTATCATTATAAAAAATCGAGAACAAATAAAGGAAGCTCTCGATTATGTAGGGTTACCTGCGATCATCCGTTCATCGTTTACTCTTGGTGGTGCAGGTAGCGGCATAGCGTACAATAAGAAGGAGTTTTTCAACATTGTGGAGAATGCTTTGAAAGTTTCACCGATAAATGAAGTTCAGGTAGATGAATCGATTATCGGCTGGAAAGAATATGAAATGGAAGTTATTCGCGATTGCAAAGATAACTGTATAATAGTCTGTTCGATAGAAAATGTTGATCCCATGGGAGTTCACACAGGTGATAGCATTACCGTTGCCCCCGCTTTGACTCTGCGTGATGCGGAGTACCAACAAATGAGAAATGCATCTATAGCAGTGCTTAGGGAAATTGATGTTAGTGCAGGTGGTGCAAATGTTCAATTTGCGGTTAATCCTAAAGAAGATGGAAGCCTTGTTGTAATTGAAATGAATCCAAGAGTTTCCCGCTCTTCTGCGCTTGCCTCAAAGGCAACAGGTTACCCCATAGCAAAAGTTGCAACTAAGCTTGCTATTGGCTATTCACTTGATGAAATACGCAACGATTGTGCACCAACTATACCTGCTGCATTTGAACCAGTGGTTGATTATGTTGTCACTAAGGTTCCTCGTTTTGAGTTCGAAAAATTTAAAGAAACGGACTGTGAACTGTCAACTTCCATGAAATCAGTAGGAGAAGTAATGTCTATAGGTCGCACTTTTAATGAGTCACTACAGAAAGCTTTCCGCTCACTTGAAACTGGCCTTACAGGACTTGATGAGGTGTTTCCTGAGGATACGGATGTTGATCACATAAAATCTCAATTAGCGAAATTGTTGCCAAATAGATTATTAATTGCTGCTGACGCAATGCGTCATGGAATTAGCATAGAAGAGATAAATTCAATTACAGGGTATGACTTATGGTTTTTGCAGAACATACAGCAAATCATCTTGGCTGAACAGAAAATTAAAGAAACTGGCCTACCTGAAACCGCGTACGAAATATTAGAACTAAAAAAGATGGGATTTTCAGATGCAAGGTTGGCAAAGTTAAGCAATAAATCTATTCCAGCTTCATGCACTGTAGACCAAATAGAACAGATTGAAAAAATGAGAAAAAAGTTTGGTGTTAGCCCAGTTTATAAATGTGTAGATACGTGTGCGGCTGAATTTGAATCGAGCACTGCTTATATGTATGGTTGTTATGAGGGAGACGTTGTAAATAAGACAGAATGCGAAGCGGACGTTTCTAATCGAAAAAAGGTTGTAATTTTGGGTAGTGGACCAAACCGTATTGGTCAAGGTATTGAGTTTGACTACGCGTGTGTGCATGCAGTTTCTGCTGCCAAAGAGATGGGATACGAAACAATAATGATTAACTGTAATCCTGAAACTGTTTCAACTGATTATGATACTGCTGATCGTTTGTATTTTGCTCCGTTAACTATAGAGGATGTACTTGAGATACTAAGTAAAGAGCAAGAAAATGGTACACTAGTAGGTGCCATAGTTCAGATAGGTGGTCAAACACCTTTAAGGTTAGCAAAGGTACTGAATAAAAGGGGTTTTAATATCCTGGGCACGTCTTTTGACTCTATAGATCTTGCTGAAGATCGTATGAGGTTTAAAAACCTTGCTTTGCAACTTAATTTAAAACAACCTGAAAATTCTATTTGTCATTCAGTAGAAGAAGCGTTGGCTAACGCAGAAAAAGTGGGTTTTCCATTAGTAGTTAGGCCATCCTATGTCTTAGGTGGTCAATCCATGTCAATTAAGCACGATATTGAGAGCTTTAAGGAATATGTCCTGGGTCAAACTAAAATTTTTGAACATGGACCACTGCTGCTTGATAAGTTCTTAGTTAATGCAGTTGAGGTTGATGTTGACGCTATATGTGATGGAGAAAAAGTTTTCATTGCGGCAGTTATGGAGCATATTGAAGAAGCTGGAATTCACTCTGGTGATTCAACCTGCTCAATACCGACAAACACGTTAAATGATGAAGTCGTAAAAGAGATTGAGCTACAGACTGAAAGAGTAGCTCTTGAATTAAAAGTGAGAGGTCTGATAAACATTCAATTTGCCATACAAGAAAATGATATATACATACTTGAAGTGAACCTAAGAGCTAGCCGTACAGTTCCTTTTATTTCCAAGGTAATTAATGTTCCTATTGCAAAGCTTGCTACTCAGGTTATTTTGGGCAAAAAATTAGACCAAGAAAAAAAATCTCTTAATCACTTCGCAGTTAAAGCTGCTGTTTTTCCGTTTACGCGTTTTTCAGGGATTGATACTCTACTTGGCCCAGAAATGAAGTCAACAGGGGAAGTAATGGGAATTGACTTGTCCTTTGAAGCAGCACTTGCAAAAGTGCACATGGCTGCAGGATATAAGTTACCAACAAAAGGAACAGCTCTAATTTCAGTAAAAGATGACGATAAAGAGTATATATTGCCAATTGCACGAATGTTGAAAGAGATGAATTTTGGAATATATGCTACCAAAGGTACAGCTTCATATCTGAATAATAATGGCATTGCTGCGAAAGCTGTAAATAAAGTGAGAGAAGGCAGACCCCACATAGTTGACATGCTTAAAGATGGAAAAATAAATCTAGTGATTAATACCTCAAAAGGTGTGAAATCAGTTTCAGATAGCAGAGATATTCGCAGAACTGCTATTTTGCAGAATATAGCTTACAGTACCACAGCTTCTGGAAGTAAAGCATTAGTGCTTGCAATTCAATATGTAAAGAATAGTGAGATGGAAGTGAAGTCATTACAGCAAATACAAAACGTTTAGATACTAGAGCCAAAATAGTTTTATATACGTAGAGTTTCAGCATTACTTGAACAAAAACTGCCTTATCTATGACCAATGAAGATGAGGTTTTCGACAGCCATGGTTCATTGTACTTTTTGCAAACTATGTAGTTTTTGCCAAGCCGTCATTTAAGTATCCCGAAAAAACTGCTTGGTAAACTCTGCCAGCTTTCTTACTATAGTAGTAAAAGTATTCAGTTATCTTTGATCTGTGCAGGTTAAATGACAAATTATTATGTGTTTGGCATCTTAATATTTAATCTTTTGCACTATGTGCACCTTATGTCTTACACCATCTAGGTTTTATCTATATAAGCTGAAATGCGCTTATAAACCATTTAAGACAGTATAGTGCGCCAAATTTGTAGGATTAGAGAGTGAACACTATCTAACAAAGGTTTTTTTTGCCTTTTTTCTGCCTAGTAAATTCGTATCCATTCAGCTAAGCGGTGTGAGAGACGATAGATAGGAGATTATGGAAAGGATTTAGCTCCTTTTGTTTCCATGTTAAGTATAATGAAATTACCCATTCAAAAAATGCATTTCTTTGTCCCGATTATGTAAAATATGGATTTTTGTATAAACGATATAATGCAGTGTTTGCCGTTCAGTATGGTTGTTCGTTAGCAGAATGTTTCCTGGTTCATCCAAAAATTTCCACATCGTCCTTTCAACTTCAAAATATTTTTTGCAACTCGAGAGGCTCCAATTGTTTTAGGTAACTGGGATATCTCCTTCAAGTAATACCTTGTGCACTTTCACAATTTTCTGGTACGCCTGACAAATCTTAAAATATCTATCTCATTCTTTAGTAAGGCTCTTTTAGTGCAAATAACTCAGCAGCAACGTTTCTTAAATAACAGGCGAGAACTTTGACTTCTCTGTTACAACTATAGGCTAATCTTTCAAAATCTCTTGATAAATGAGTCCAACAAATCTGTCTCTTTTTATCAGTAAAATAACCGTATGCTGCATACCTGTTAGTTATTACTAAGCTATGACAATTGCAGAATTTACTATTTTTTTAAACTTTCATTCCTCTTAACTCTGTCAACTTTACAAAACTTGCCGTATTACTTGTAAACATCCAGCACTAACTAAGCTTACCTTTATTGTAATGGCTGGTTTCGTCAATATAAAGAACTTTGCTTGTACTTACTTCTTGTTTAATCTGCTAATACATTTCTTCACATTTTGAAGCTATTCTATGTTCACTGTTTGATATGCTACCAACACTTATGTTCACATTGAAAATGTCATTATAATATTCGCTATTCCATATTTCGAATTTTTATAAAACTTGCTGAATGCTGCAATTATCAACTTAACCCTTGGCCTAAATGTGTCTGGTATAACACCTTCCGGTAAGTTGATATTCCATTACATAAGACTCGATCTTCGGAAGATCAACTTGGTGGATGTATGGTTTATCACATAATGAATTTTTTGAATTTAAACCGAGCTTTTCCTTTAACTCAGCATTTTCTATCTTCAAAGTCTTGTTCTCTGCCTTTAGACTTTCATTCTCTCTTTCCAATCTTTCTATTTTTGTTTCTAACTTTGCTATTTTCTGCTCCAGACTTCTGTAAAGTTCTAAAAGATTTACCATATTACCTCACTTTTGCTCTATCGTTATCTTTTATACTACCTTGTCTATCTTATTTTGCTACTCCGCTGAATGGATACCATTTTCTATATCTTTGTAATTTGCCATACCACTATTACTCTCACGATAAATTAAATGTCCTTTATGATCGGTATGAATATTTTTATTTTTACAATCTTTTTCTTTAGGGTCATGTTTAAGCACTATGTTTCTTCTGAGCTACCCTATTTCAGCTAGTTGATCGCTAAGTTTATCGACAAATTGCGCTTCCTTGGAATTACATTATCGCCTTTCCTACTAGCAATTAATACAGAGCATTTTGTATTTTACAACTTCCCGTGGATTAAAATCTAATCTGTAACACCAAAACCAAAAATTCAAGGATTTTATAGGAAGCCACCTTGTGAAAAAGTCCTTATTCCATGAGGAAAGTTATTAGTTGCATCTTTAAGCAAACTATAAGAATTACTGTGAATTAGTGTCAAATGAATACCATGATCTTCAAACCTTTTTAAAACTTCTGCTGCAATTCTCGCTCCAATAGAGTTAATATCTAAAACTATGTTGTTTAGATGTATCTCATTTACAGGCAACATGTTTACCCCATTGCCATTTCAGCTTGAACTAATTCTTCTCCATTTGTTGGAAAGTTATATAGTGCTACGACCTTCTCTTTTTAAAAGGAACTCTATAATATCCTCTATATCTTTTTCCGACTCTTGATTGTGAGCTTTTGTACCCATTTCTGAACTTTTTATAAGTTCTTTTTCATAACGCTTTATCTACTCAGGGCTGACTTCATTTTCTAAAAAGCTTTTTATTCTATGTACAACAAACCTTTCCTTAATAAGGTCGAAAAACATCCATAAGCAAATCACAAAAAAATATATGGTAGCTAAAATTAATAACACTATTGACATAAAAGCTAACCCAGTAAGTATCTTTTTTGATCTTTGATTATTATACACTAAGTATAGTAATGTAGCAGAAGCGTAGATAATATTGCAGAACATGATCCATAGCGATATTATCCTTGCAACAAATTTTTTGCTTTATCCTTCAGTTCCTCTTCAAAGAATTTTGGATTAACAATTCTAGAAAAATAAGGATAGTCAAAATAATGCTTAACTAATTTACTTTCTTGCTTTTTAGGTGCACCTTTACCAAACGTATTAACCTTAATACATTTAAGCACTCCAAAAAAGTTTATTATATGTTGCGTACCTTCTTTTAGCTTAATATTACCATCGGTATAATAAATAACTCTCATTTACCATTAGTGAATATTCAGTCATTTTAACATAAAAATTGAAAAAAACCAAGGTAGCTCTAAAATATAGCCTAATATAATAAAAGGCCTATAGAAAACTTCCTACAATTTCTTTTAGATGGATTTTAAACTTTTGAAACGTCATGACATTGTTAATGCACCTATCAAGAAATGATAGAGTATCTGCAAAACCTTCTGAATAGTCATTAATAAAAAAGAGTATTATGCTTAAATATACCCCAGCCAATATTGCCCGTTTTGTATAGTAATTAAAATCTGTTGATTGATCGTGAATACCATACCAAATCATATCGACTATTCTGCATAAGAGTTTACTAGAAAAGTATATATTTTTTGGTAATACAGAAAAGGATAGAATATTTTTTAAAAACTCTCTGTAATTTGGTAGCGTAGCATAGTTTGATAGGCATATTTGAACAGCTAACTTTATTTGCTCCTGCACTTTCATATCTTCCAAGTTAAAATTCCGAAGTTCAGCTTCCATTGAACTATTCAAGTCCTCTACTATGCACTCCAAAGCACTATATATTCCATTCTGAAATTTGCAAAAGCTATTGGCTAGATTAAGGTCTGTGCACACTTTTAATAGAGTCTTATCGCTTATCCCTTCAAATGGAATAATCCTGATTAGCTCATCTATTATCAACCTTATTTCATCTTGTTCCACAACAATATTGTATTAAACAACACGTGTAATTGTAAATGAATCCCTGAGTTTTTCAAACATTCTGCAAAATGCTTCACCACGCTCTTCAAAATTTCTCCACTGATCAAAAGAAGCACATGCAGGAGAAAGTAGTATTGTTGTTTTTTCTTTGCTCTTTATAGCCTCTTCAAAAGCCAGTCTAAATGCGTCTTCTAAATTGCAACATCTAACATAATCCACTTTATTTTCCATAGTGCTTGCAAAAACTTCTGTTGATTCTCCAATAAGAAGAGCTTTTCTAATTCTTGCAAAATGCTTGCTTAATGACTCTATACCACCTTCTTTACTTCTTCCACCAACGATCCAATATATGTTTTTATAAGACAAAATCGCCTTTTTGCTCGATTCAGCGTTAGTTGCTTTGCTATCGTTTACAAAAAGCACATTTTCTATTTTGCCAAGTAGTTCATTTCTGTGCTTTAACCCTGAAAAAGATTTGATCCCGTCGATAATAGTGCTGCTATCTACTTTAAGCAACTTACACACAGCACATGAAGCTGCTATGTTTTCTGCATTGGATGTTAAGTTTATTTTCGCGTCACTTGCTGATAAGTTATGATTTTCTAGTTTTAACGAAATTTCCTGGATCTCAGCGCCCTTTTTATCATCCAATAAGGAGCGTACTCCTGAGATTGGAATCTTATTTCCAGTAAATTTATTAAATATATCAGCGGTAATTTCATTATCACATCCTATCACTGCGACCTTACTACCGCCTATTAGCTTTGATTTAACTGCTATATAATTTTCCATACTTCCATGTCTATCTATATGATCTAGGGTAATGTTGAGCAATACTGAAATATCTACCTTTATCATTCCAGCCATCCTTTTCGTCACCTCGGTCATCTTTTTTGTCATCTCAGATACCCTTTTTATCATCCAAGCAGCACGATACTGTGATCCAGAAAAAAAGGTATGGTCATGCACTGGAATAACGGCAGGCATGTTTATTAGTTCTAATTGAAAAGAGGAAATTTCAATTACATAAATTTCCGCATCTTTTTCTAGATCCAAAATAGGAACACCTAAATTTCCACCAATAGCTACTTTTTTCCCCGCAGATTTTAATATGTGACCTATTAATGACGTAGTGGTTGATTTGCCATTCGTTCCTGTGACGCCTACAATTTTCTGGTTCTTAGCTTTAGCTTCTAGAAATAGTTCAATATCCGATTTTATTTTACAGTCAAAACTTCTTGCAAGTTTTACTATCCAATGTGGCTTCGGATATGAAATTGGTACTCCAGGGCTTAAAATCAATGCTTTTATCTCGTGCCAATCGTATTTTTTTGGATGGATAAAATTACACTCTTTGTACATTGTTTTTGCATTTGCCATTTGTTCTTTACTATCATCCCACGCATACGCTTTTGCACCACTCTTTATTAGAACATTGATGACAGACAAACCAGTTTTGCCAAGGCCAAAAACAGCAACACTTTGATTTTTGTATTTGCTCAGTTGCATTACTTGTTTTAGGAAGGCGTCATATAAATTATTAATAGGCTTAACGTAAAGAGTTTGCAAATACTAGTTATTACCTGTAAGATATAGGAAAATTAGTAAGGATCTTAATAGGAAGGTAATATGCCATCTGTCACTTTTATTTTACCTGATGGAAGTAAGAAAAGCTATGAAGCTGCAGAGGGGGAAACTCTACTTAATTTAGCTCACAGAAGTGACCCTGATCTGCTTGAAGGTGCATGCGAAGGCTCTCTTGCCTGTTCTACATGTCATGTAATTATTGATCAAAATTTTTATGATGCTGTAGAAACACATAATCCTATATCTGATGAAGAAAATGATATGCTAGATCTAGCTTTTAGCTTAACAGAGACGTCAAGGCTTGGATGCCAAATAAAAATTACAAAAGACATCGATGGTTTATGTGTAACCATACCAAAGGGTACAAGAAATATATCACTGGATAAACAAGGGAACGATTAAGTTATGCGTAAGGTTTTCATCTATACAATAATTTCTTTATTTCTGTTTGTCCCCATAGCTTACAGTGGTTTTTGGTATTTTTCTGTATGGAAGACAAAAAATCTTTTAGCTGAAACAATATTATATACTAACGATGAAAAATTCGATGTTTCCTATGACTTCAGCGGATTTCCTTCTAGCCTAACTTTCCACATGACAAACCCAAAATTTTCTAACGAGCAGTTAACTATTTCGTCTGAAGCTTTGCTGATAAAAAACAGGTTATTCGATAAATCGGTGTACATCTATATACCAAGCAATGAAGTCAATATTACTACTCATGATGATGAGAAAAAGAATATAAAATGCTACACAAGTAATAACAACCATTTTGTTATCAAGCTAAACGACTTACCATCTTCGTTGCGATTTACTAAAAATAGTACCATGATAGACTATGTAAACATACTTCGTTACGAAGATTATGGATTAAAATGCAATGTTTCAGGAAATCAACAAAGTGTTATAACTGAAGCAGGTGGTAAAAGTAACTACATTCAATTTCATTTCAATAAAGAACCTAGCGGAAACACTAAGCTAGGATTTGATTTTTATACCTACCGATACAAGAATGTTGCAAGTCCTGAACATTATCTTAGTATTGATACTAAATTAGATTATGAGTTTATAAGTCATATCTCAGCTTCCAGAGTTAATTTCAATATAGAAAGATTTTTAATTCAGAGTGATAACTTTTCTCTTACCGCAGATGGTGGAGTGCAAAATTACAACTTGATTACCTCTTCATTCACAAACAAGGTTAATGTGGCCGTATCCAATTATAAAGAATTAATCTTGCTTTTGGCTGGTGAGAAAAATCACTCAAAAACTTCAGATGCGTTTGAAAAACTAATATCTTCCTTATCAGAAAAAACAACTGATGACAGCATTCAATTTTCAATAAAATATGATGATAACTTAGGGTCAAGTTTTATTGGGAAGTTATCCACCACTGATTTTATGAACCAACTAAGTAAAATCACCAAACTAACCAAGAATGAAAATATTAATTAGTTTACTTTTCATATTGATATTCTACTCAAGCGCAAATGCTTTTACTTTGGATGACAAACTCAGAGACAAAAATATGGAAAAACGAGCAACTAATTTATTTGAAATGATAAAATGTCCAATATGTTCTGGTGAGTCGTTATCTGAGTCCGGGTCCCAAGTTGCATATAATATGCGCAAAATGATTCGTGAAAAAATCAGTGATGGATATACTGACGAGCAAATAACTTCAGAGCTAAGAAATTCTTATGGAGATTCAATTATAATTGTCCCACCTGTAAAATTTAGTACTTACATTTTATGGCTCATTCCACTTGTAATTCCACTAATAGGATGTTTTCTAATACGAAATATAATTAAATAGATATATACTCCAAAAGACAGAAAATTGATAAGTTCTTCTCCTTTACTATTAATAGGTTTATAACGCAATTAGTCTTAAATATTCAGTGTGAAAAGCTTTGCACTTATATTTTACTATTAGCATTACCTACAGATGCCGAGTGTGTCGAAGAAAACTGCAACTGTGAATATTACCCTAAATTGAATCACAATTCTACAGATGAACTATGCATTATAAGGAGAAATTATTACAGATAAGATGAGAAATTAAAAATATTAGGAGGTAAGAGAATAAAGGAGATAAAAGAAACCGCTTTAGACATTAACAGTAAAACTAGTGATTTATAAATTTTTCTGGTTTTACTATTCTTTCAAATTCTTGCTCAGTGAGTAGCTTAAGCTTCACTGCTGCTTCTTTTAGAGTGATATTTTCTTTATAAGCAAGTTTTGCTATTTTTGCTGCATTGTCATATCCTATATGTGTATTCAATATAGTGACCAACATCAATGACTGGTTTAGTAGATCTTTTATTCTCTTTTCATTTGCCTTAATACCAATCACACACTTTTCTGTAAAATTCAAACTTGCATCAGCTAAAAGTCTTATAGACTGCAAAACATTGTAAATTATCACTGGTTTAAACACATTCAATTCAAAATGGCCATTTGAACCACTGACAGTTACGGCAACATGATTCCCCATAACTTGAGCGCATACCATAGTCACAGCCTCACACTGAGTTGGATTTACCTTACCTGGCATAATTGAAGAACCAGGCTCATTTTCCGGTAATGTGATTTCTCCAATTCCACACCTTGGACCAGAACCGAGCAATCTTATATCACTTGCAATTTTCATTAAACTGACTGCTACTGTATTAAGCGTTCCACTTAATTCAACTAGAGCATCATTTGCTGCTAATGCTTCAAATTTGTTGTCTGCTGAAGTAAATGGAAGATTGGTAATTTCTGCAACTTCTTTGGCAAAATCCTCAGCAAAACCTTCTTTAGTGTTTAACCCCGTACCAACTGCAGTACCGCCTTGTGCGAGCTCGTATAAATTGCTCAGAGTTGATTTTATTCTCTCTATTCCCTTTTTAATCTGAACTGCATAGCCAGAAAACTCCTGCCCTAGTGTTAGAGGTGTTGCATCTTGCAAATGAGTACGTCCTACTTTTATTATATTTTTAAATTCCTGAACCTTGTCATTCAATGCTTTGTGCAGCACTTCAAGATTTGGAATAAGAGAATGGTTTATCTGCTTTGCTGCTGCTATGTGCATTGCTGTTGGAAAAGTATCATTTGATGACTGACCGTAATTCACATGATCGTTTGGATGTACTGGAAATTTACTACCCAAATTACTGCCCAAAATCTCTATTGCGCGATTACTTATCACTTCATTTATGTTCATGTTAGTTTGAGTTCCAGACCCAGTTTGCCACACAACGAGCGGAAATTCGTTGTTAAATTTACCATCTATTATTTCCTTCGCAGCTACACAGATTGCATTTCCTACTTTTTCATCAATAGTACCATGCTTCACATTTACACGCGCTGCTGCAAGTTTTACCATTGCTAATGCTTTAATTATGGGCTCTGGCATTTTTTCCATACCAATTTTAAAATTCTCCAAAGAACGCTGCGTTTGTGCTCCCCAATAATGTTCACTTGGTACTTTTACTTCCCCTAAACTATCTGATTCTATTCTAGTTTTTTTATCCATATTTCCTTCTTCGGTGTCATAAAAGTAGCTGACACTGGCGTTCAGCTTCACTACATAATTTTTTCATGTGAATATCTCTATTTCTTGGTTAATTAAATCATACTAGATTCCAGTGTCAAGTATGTGGATATTGTAACATCGATGTTTAATGGTAAACGATGTCATTCCAGTGCGTGACACTAGAATCTTAGTAAATTTATTTACTATTTTCTATCATTCTATGGTTTTCCAGTATGAGAAGCTAGTATCACGCGCTGGGATGTTGGCAGCCACAAATATTAAGGAACTCACCAAGCAGGAAAAAAAGCAAAAGAAACCCTAGTGATATCTCTTGTAGGAACTTGACATTAATGTCTTATATGCTTGGTAAGTAGTCAACCTTGGAATTATAAATATCCATAACGTCACGATAAGGGTAATGCAGAAGTTTTTCAAATAATTTCTTTATAAAAAAAGAAGATTAGTTGATTTTTGAACTAATTCTTAAATAAAGACAAAAAGAACAATGCAATGTGAGTTGTTTACTGTTCTCTCAAAAACTTGGCGCTTATTACATTACTTAATAAGCGAGATTCAGCTAACGTAGATAAAAATTTATAAAGACATGGAGTGTCTATATAAGAAAAATTAAACATAACACACCTAGTTTAATAATGTGCTTTTGTCACTTAAATAAAGATTAAGGATAAATTTTAGGTCTAAAACATCCCCATATAAGGGTTCTTAAGGCCTGTAAAATGGGCTTTGCATTTTCTATGTCATCGCTAATTGTAAAGACTTGCAGATTTTATGTATCCAGCTAAGCTGTTTACTATTATTCATAAAGCTCTTTTTGCTTCAGAGAGCATAAAAAAAACTGATGATCAAGAAATGCGTGATAAATTTTATTCATTATTTATGTTAATATCTAATTGTTAAGCTAATATATACCACCACAGGGCTTTGTGAAAATTCCCATCTTTACTATGCAAAACGGCCTATTTCTTCAAGGCTTGAGGCTCTACTTATCCTTCACCACCACCCATCTTTTTTTTCTGTTCTTTAGATTGACTTATTGTCTCAAAATGTATTGGTTTTCCAGATTTAGCAAAAAAACTCGTTATATGGCTTTATTAACTGGTAGCCCTCCTAGTGAGCAATTCTTTCCTATTTTTTTGTTGCAATCTTTTAATCATTCCTACTTCTTTTGATCTTTTACTTCTACCTTTATTAGGTCTTTATCTTGCTTGCCAGTATACAATCTCACCTCTAATGCGCCCTGGCTGGTATAGAAAATTAATACTATACCGCTATCATCTGTAAGGTCCGTGTAAACCTTATTCCTTTTTCTGTTATAATTTCTGCCTCACTTTTACCAATCTTGTCCTTTTCATTAGCAGTAACCTTCTTTTTATTAAAATACTCAACTATATCTGAGTAACTATTTTTATCAGCAACATCTAAAGAAGTATCACTGCTGTTATTCTTATATTAGCATAAATCTCTTTATCTATAAGATATTTAACTATGTCCAACCGACCAGTTTGAGTAGCAAAGTGCAAAGGAGCATTGCTCTCATTACTCTTTGCATTAACGTCAACCTCTTTTTCATCTATAAGAAGATATTTGATTATGTCTAAATATGACCTTCAACAGCTAAGTGTAAAGGAGTGTAGTCAAATTAACTACTTGTTACATTAGCATCAACCCTTATCTCTTAAAGACATTTAACTATCTCTGGTTGACCAATACAGGCAGCTATGTATAGTAATGTAAATTCGATCTGGTGTAGTGAGTGTTACGTTAAATGGATAATCTATCACCTTGTCACTCTTGATATATGTCTAAGATTTCTTTTTTTTACTGCTCTTTTATTTTTTCAATTAATGTTACTCTTAAAATCTCTTTGAGCATTTTATTGAACTGAGTACTTTTCCCCACTGATTAAGGCGGAAACATGTTTATAGTTTCTCTAATTTAATGAAATGTGATGCAAACTAGTATAATGAAAGATTTAATCATTAACTCTCTATTTTTCAAAGTTGCAAAAGTACGTACCTTTTTGAGAAGGATAGTAGAAAGTTAACAGATTACAAAAAGAGGATAGGAGAATTTGGGCAGATAATTAAAATGCAAAAGATTACCTGTATAGGTGATCGAAGCAAGCTATTGTTGCTGATCTTGTAGTATATTGGAATTAATATAATTAGTGGCTGAGGAGGGAATCGAACCCACGACCAAGAGATTATGATCCTCCTGCTCTACCGACTGAGCTACTCAGCCTAATCAAAGACCTTTTTGTATATATGGTCTACATATTTCGTATAATATTTCAAATCAAATAAAGATTCAAGTTTTTCAGAGTTAATGACTTCAAGTAAGGACCTGTCTTGTTTCAACTCAAACAGAAAATCACTGTTGTTTTGTTTCACTTTCATTGCATTGCCCTGAATAATTTTATACGCCTCTTCCCTTGTTAAACCACTATTTACTAATTCAAGTAATATACGCTGTGAGAAAATTAAACCTTTTGAAGAATTTAAGTTCTTTTCAATGTTTTCTTTATTAATTGCTAATTTATCTATCAAATCCGTTAATCGCACTAAAGCAAAATCCATTAATATACAAGCATCAGGAGCAATACATCTTTCTACAGATGAGTGTGATATGTCCCGTTCATGCCACAACACAACATTTTCTAGTGCAGGAGATACGTAACTGCGTATTAAACGTGAGAGCCCAGTTAAATTCTCACTTAAAATAGGATTGCACTTGTGTGGCATGGCAGAGCTTCCTTTCTGTCCAGTAGAAAAATATTCGGCAATTTCCGCAATCTCAGTTCTTTGTAAGTGACGAATTTCAACAGCAACATTTTCCATTGAACTTGCAATTACTCCTAAAACTGAAAAAAACATGGCGTGTCTATCACGAGGAATTACTTGAGATGATATGGTTTCAGGTACAAGTTCCATCCCTTTTGCTACATATTCCTCAACAAACGGATCGACATTTGCAAAATTACCTACCGCGCCTGATATTTTGCAAATTGAAATTTCTTTTTGTGCATTAATTAATCTTTGATAACTGCGTTTAAATTCCGCATAAAACCTGGTAAATTTCAACCCAAGAGTTGTTGGCTCTGCATGCATTCCGTGACTGCGCCCAACACATATAGTACCTTTATAGTCCTCAGCTTTTTTTTTCAATGCTGCAAGTAAATTTTTTAGATTCTCAAGTAGAATATTACATGACTCTTTTAGCTGCACAGCAAAGCATGTATCTAACACATCAGAACTTGTCATTCCGTAGTGAAGGTAACGTACATCAACTCCCACTTTTTCAGCGATATATGTTAAAAAAGCTATAACATCATGTTTTACAGTGGATTCAATCTCGTTGATACGTTCAACATCAAATGTAATAGCACCAGAGAGCCTTTTAGCAACATTACTTGGAATTACTCCTAACTTTGCTTGAGCCTCACATGCTAACCTTTCTATTTTGAGCCATATGTTGAACTTATTGTTTTCCTCCCAAATAGCGGATATTTCTTTACGGCTATAACGAGGTATCATAGAATGACCTCCTTTTTGTTTCTGAGTATACTAAACCCCAGTGCCACGTACTGGAATGACACCAACTTAGTTATGAAAAATATCTCCTTGCGATTATAATAAGATATCACTTTTGATCAGCTTTATCACTATCAGTAGCTTCTCCAACTTCATTCTGTTTTGCCTCTTGTTGTTGTGACTTTTGGCTTTGCGATTTTACCTGCCTCAACTCATGTGCATCTGTTTCTGACCTCACAACATGCACAGCAACTTGTACTACTATTTCACTATGAAACTCTATACTTGCCTGGTACTCACCTAAATTTCTTATCTTTACTCCATTAAAAGATATTTTACGGTGATCAACTTCATACTCTTGCGACAAAGATCTTGCAACTTCTCTTGTTGTTACAGAACCAAAAATTTTACCATCCTCAGAAGCTTGCTTTACCAATATTACAAACTTACCAGCAAAAGAAGCTGCTAGCTCACTTGCCAAATTCAATTTTCTTATATTTTCCTCTTCTAGAAAGGAACGCTGCTCCTCCAGTTTTGCTATGCTTTCCTTGGTTGCTTTCACTGCTTTCCTTTGTGGAAAAAGAAAATTACGTGCGTAGCCAGGCTTTACTTTCACAATTTCACCTAATTTGCCGAGTGTTCTGATATTTTCTTTTAAAATTACCAACATAAACTACCTAAACTTTTTTAGTACAGTAAGGAACAAGAGCTAAAAAACGTGCTCTTATAATTGCTAAGCGCAATTTTCTTTGTTTTTTTGCACACACCCCTGTTAATCTTCTAGGTAATATTCTACCATAGTCAGAGGTAAACCTGGATAATAAATCCGTATTCTTATAATCTATGTCTTCATCTTGAGAAGTAGCAAGAGGGCAAACTTTAGAACGCTTAAACCCTGTTCTATTATTTACAGATACGTAAGAATCATTAAAATTATTTCGTTTCTTTGTCATTATGCGCTTTGTTCCTCAACTTGTTTATTCATCATATGAGATTTACCTTCAAAAAATTTATCAACATGCACAGACAAGTGGCGGATAATGTTCTCGTTGAGTTTTATTCTACGCACAAATTCATCCATAATGTTTGAAGTAGAACTTATGCACATTATACAATAATGACCACTCTTCATCTTGTTTATTGGATACGCAAAATCCAGTAAACCCCAATATTCGTATTTTATCAATCCTGAAGCTTCAATATTGTCTAGAAGCATTTCCAATGTTTTGTTTGATTGGTTTGGCTCTGCCATTCCAAAATTTTGTAAAATTCCTTGAAAGATCTTTATTAGGTGCTTTGAAATATCTTCCTTTAAAGCACTTACTGCATTGTGAATAAATGCATTCTTAGCAATTTGCTTACCACCCTCTGGAAGCTTTATAAAACCTTGTGCTATTCCTAAACCTTTTAGGTCGTCTTTCAACTCTTTGCTAATTTTCAATTTCACTTCTTTCAAATTTGAGAGATCTTCCTCTAATTCAATCCATAAAATTTTCGCAAAACTTTCCAGGAAACTAGAGTAAGCAATTAGATTTTCTTGAATGTCTTTAGCATGCATTTCTGAATCTCGTTTTGTAAACTTGTCACTTCCTTTTTCCAGAATACCCTTAATTTGCTGGAACATAATATCTGCCTTAATATTTTTTAATGAAACACCTAGCTCTTGAGCCATTCCTTCTACTTCTTGCTGCAATAACCCCTGTTGCGCTATAAAAGTAAATTCGTAAAGGTTCACTATATTTTCCTTTAATATTGATTAAGTATTTCATTATATAAAACTTTTTTATATAAGCAAGCTATTTGTATCAATTTCTATGCCTTTAATCCAGCTTAAGTTAGATATTTCATAAACAACTTGAGGGGTGATCAAATATGCACCTGGTAGCAAGATGTTCACTGTATGCTTTTCAAAGAGAAGTTTGAGCATTATTTTAGTTTTACCATCGCCTTTCAATACTGAGTTTAATTCTATAGCGGCTTTTTGTGAATCAGCACATCCGGTAGTTAAAACTAAACTTTTCATTACAGAAGTAATCCTTTCTGTAAATTCAGATATATCCCTTCCCACTAATCTTGTCGTATTCTCCGAAGTTTCAAGATCAACTACTACAAATGTTCCAGGCGAAAATAAATTTCTTTTCTTCTCTATTATTTCATTATTGTAGAATGCTATTTCAGAAACGTTATGAGGATCAGAAAGCGTAAGTATAACAAACCTTCCACGTTCTGAAGTTCTCATACGCACATTTAATATTACACCAGCAGTTTTTGCTATCTTATTCTCTCCAATAAACCCAATATTTAGCTTTTCGAGAAGAGTTCTAAATTTTTCAAGTGGATGGCTAGTTAAGTAAAACCCTAGCGAAAATAACTCATGCTCTAATTTTTCTTCTTCATTGAAATCTTTTACCTTCTCAAGTTTTGGCTTTAGAACATTAAAATTACCAAACAAAACAGCTTGATTTGATTCTCTATCCTGTCTGTTTTTATTTGCAAAGTAAACCAGTGTGTCTATTGACTCGTATAGTTGCTTTCTATTCTTATGTACACTGTCACATGCTCCAGACTTAATCAGGCTTTCTAGTGCCCTTTTATTTGTTATATGACCTGAATTTTGAATGAATTCCCATATATCCTTATAAGTGCTTGAACGTGTGTTCACTATTCCCTCTGCTATAGAAAAACCGACATTGCGCAGAGCAGCAATACCATAACGTATATGCTTGCCCTCTATTGAGAATTCAGCCTTAGATTTGCTTATATCAGGCAAAAGAACAGAAACCCCACTGAATTTTGCAGCATGATAGAACAAATTCAATTTATCTCTATCATCGATATTCAGATTCATTAAGGCCGTGAAAAATTCTAACGGATAGTTAGCCTTAAGGTAAGCTGTTTGATAAGATATAACCGCGTATGCGGCTGCGTGGGACTTATTAAACCCATAGCCAGCAAATTTTGCAACAAGGTCAAAAATGTAGCTTGCCCTATCATAATCAACGCCATTTTTTGTTGCTCCTTGAACAAAAAGTTTACGTTGTTTATCCATCTCTGCTTTGATTTTCTTACCCATAGCACGTCTTAGCAAATCTGCTTCTGCGAGACTATATCCAGAAAGAATACGTGCTATTTCCATCACCTGTTCTTGGTAGATTATCACTCCAAATGTTTCTTTTAATACCCTTTCAAGTAATGGATGAATATAATCTGGTTTTTCAAGTCCATGCTTTCTTGCGATGTAAGTTGGAATGTTATCCATAGGTCCTGGACGATAAAGAGAGATTAACGCAATGATATCTTCAATGCAATCTGGTTTTAACTTGATTAAAGCTTCCCTCATCCCCGAACTTTCAAGTTGGAATACTCCAATTGAATCACCGTTTGAGAGCATTTCGTAAGTTTTGCGGTCATTCAAGGAAACTGAGGCAATATCAATCTTTTTCCCATTTTGATTAATTAAACGACAGACATGATCTATTAGCGTTAGTGTACCAAGTCCAAGAAAATCAAATTTTATCAGCCCAGCTTTCTCAACATACTTCATGCTGTATTGGGTAATTGGCAGAGCCGAGTTTGGATCGTAGTACACAGGAACAAAATTTTCTAATTTTTGATCGCATATCACAATTCCAGCAGCATGAGTTGAAACGTGGCGATATATTCCTTCAAGCTTAAGAGAAATATCAAGGAGTTTTGCAATTACTTCATCACTATCTCGTTCTTTCTGTAAGTTTTGATCAAACTCTATTGCTTGTGATAAAGTTACAGGATTCACTGGGTTGAATGGAACCATTTTAGATATCTTATCCACCTGAGTATAAGACATTTGTAGCACCCTTCCCACATCACGCAGCACGGCTCTTGCCTGTAACTTACCAAAAGTAATTATTTGAGCAACATAACCGTATTTCTTTTGAACATAATCAATAACTAAGTCCCTTTTTTCCTGGCAGAAATCGATATCAAAATCAGGCATCGATATACGATCAGGGTTTAAAAATCTTTCAAAGATCAAGCCAAATTTTATTGGATCGAGGTCTGTAATCTGCAATGCCCAAGCAACAATTGATCCAGCACCAGAACCCCTTCCTGGGCCAACTGGAATACCATTTGCTTTGCTCCAGCGAATAAAGTCAGAAACTATCAAAAAGTAGCCAGCGTAATTCATCGAAGTTATTACACTTAGTTCATAGTTCAGCCGATCGTAGTATTGCTTAAGGTCTATGTCTATTTTATTTGCAATACGAAGTTCTAATCCCGCAGTTGCTTGCTCCTTTAATTCTTCATTCTCAGTTTTATTTTCTCGACAAGGAAATTTAGGCAAAATAGGCTGCCTGCTTCTTGGCATGTAAGAGCAACGCTTAGCTATTACTAAAGTGTTATGAATTGCTTCGGGAATGTCGCTAAACAGCTTTTCCATTTCTGCCACAGATTTAAAATAGTGCTCAGTAGTTAGCTTCTTTCTGTTATTCTCCAGAGTATAACTCCCCTCCGATATACACGTTAATATATCATAAGCTTCATAGTCAGATCTATTTGGAAAAAATACATCGTTTGTTGCAACAAGTGGTATATTATGCTGGTAAGCAAAGTCTATCAAGGTTTCTTCAAGTTCTAATTCCTTGTTCAATCCATGACGCTGCAGTTCAACATACAAATGACCATTGAATGCTAAAAGCAGTTTTTCAACTATTCCTTTATCTTGCCTAAATAACAGTTGAGCCAATATTCCATCACATCCACCGGTTAAAGTGATC
Source organism: Wolbachia endosymbiont strain TRS of Brugia malayi (assembly GCF_000008385.1). Taxonomy (NCBI): domain Bacteria; kingdom Pseudomonadati; phylum Pseudomonadota; class Alphaproteobacteria; order Rickettsiales; family Anaplasmataceae; genus Wolbachia; species Wolbachia endosymbiont of Brugia malayi. The sequence continues at coordinate 650,148 of NC_006833.1, read as the reverse complement.
AAACCTGTGCTTAAATTTAATAGCTCATCAAAATCAACATAAGGAATATCGCTGTTATTTTTGCGCTTTCTGAAAGACTCACTTACCAAAGTGACTAGATTAGTGTATCCTTGCTCATTTTTTGTAAGCAATAATATAGGTAAATTTTGCTCTGAATATCTGACTATAATATTGCATCCTGTTATTAGCTGTATTCCCCTACTTGCCGCGTATTCTGAAAATTCAAGTGAGCCAAATAAGTTACCTGAGTCAGTAATTGCAACTGCCGGCATTTTGTTCCGCAAGCAAAGGCCTATCAGCTCCTCAATTTTGACCGAACTTTCAAGTAAAGAATAAACACTGTGAACACGCAAGTGTATGAACATAAAAAACTTTAGATTAGCAATAAAAGGATAACATTAATTTACTTATGAGGATATAATTTCATAAAAACAAAAGCTTATTTATGGTTTATCAGTTCTAACATAAAATACAAAAAACTACCTGATAAACTTCACCAGCTTCCTTATTATAGCACTGAAGGTATTCAGTTATCTTCAGTCTGTGCAAATTAAACAATAGAAGTATTAACATAGTTTGGTATCTTGTGTTTAATTTTTCTCACTATGTGCGCCTTGTGTCTTTATAACATTTCTGGTTTTTATCTATATAAGCTGGAACGCACTTATAAAGCGTTTGAGACAATATAGAACAGCAATGTTTTTAAATAGGTATTAATCAGGGATTCTTTTGCCTTTTCTCCTATTTGGTAAATTTCTATAAATATTTATAGCTAAAAGTTATACTAAGAATACCTGAATTTATCACTATGTATTTCCTACATCTTATGCTATGCCATGCCTGCTTAGTAATGTTAAACTATTCTCAATCTTAATACTTACAAAGAGGCATAATGGAATCACAAAGCTATTACTTAGAAATAGATCCTATAATTGTTAAAAAGTGAAATATCGTGCAAAGTGCCTGAAATGCTCCAGTTATTTCACTCATGATAGCCTTAATGATATTGAACAAGGGATTTTTTATAGTATTTGGCCTTCAATCGATAGGTATAAAGAAGATAGGAGTTATTTTGCAACTTTCGTAAGCCGAGTTACTGAATGTTGTGCTATTAATCTAATAAGCAAATGTTTATGAGTGAAGCGTGGTGGTGAAGCTGTATTTTATTTATAAATTCCGCTGCTTTGGATAACATAGTTGGTAAGAAATACTTTTCTGAAATTGGAATAATAACCCAAATTGATATATAAGATACAGTTTCTAAACTACCTGTAAAATGACAAATTATATGTGAGTAGCTAAAAACTTTAAATATTATGGAAATAGCTAAAGTGAATGGAATATCAAAAACAACTATATATAGCATTTTGAAAAAGATAAAACAGCGCAACAAAAAAAATTGCTTGACACATTTTTATAGCTCTATTCCCCTGACAAGGAAGGTGTTTTAGGATCTGAGATCTATTTTCGTTTACAGGCTTAAATAACCAAATTTTAGTGAAAAATGTAGCGTATTTTTGCAAGTGATATGCAAGTGTACATGCATTTCCACCCAATGCACGCTGCATTTTTTCTGAATCTTTTTGTATATGTGGTCCTATAACTAAGTAACTTCTGTGTAGCTCTTTATGTTATATAGTCTATGTATCTGTTTTACGCTGGACAGATTCTTCGTAAGAAAAGTATGAAGAAGCGGTACTTGTCCATGTTCAAAAAATGAAATGTGCCCTAAATTGTTTGCAGTTGAAGTTTTTGTGGATAATATTACAGCATACGCTGTAAATTAAAATGAGTATAGCCTTATTGTATGTTATGCTGAGAATTATGTTTTATTTTCATATTTATATCTTGATCCAATGCAACTAATAAGTTAAGCAAGTATTCTAAAGAGAACCCTTCAATTTTTGACTTATTAATTTGAGATACTTTAGGTTGGTCGATCTTTAGGGCAATTGCTGCTTTTTTCTGTGTTCTGTACCTCTTATTTATTAACCGTGCAACAATCTTTATTAATTTCAGTTTTGTATCTTTTATATCATCCAACTCTATTGTTATAGGATAATTTAATTGTGAATTTTGCATGATAACAACTTCCTTATGAAAAAATTACTTTAATTTTTCTTCTTTAAATAATACGTGCCTTCTGACTACTGGATCATACTTTCTAAACTCCAGTTTTCTAGTAAGCTTTTTTGGATTGCGCTTTTTTACGTAAAAGTAACCTGTTGACTTTTCTTCACCTGTACTTGTTATTTTTGTTGCGCTGCTAACTAACTTCACAAGCAAAGAAGCATTTTTTTTTGCCATACTTAATATAATAATATAAATCCTGTGTGAGTTTATTACGTAAAGCGCTAAAAGTCAATCACTTTGTGCCTTAGAACAATGTAGATTGCAAATTCTTGACAATCGGCAGTACGTTAAGTAACATAAAATTAATTTGAGAACGCAAGGCAAACGGTAAATAAGTGGCAAATAGTGGTAAGAGGTTACTATTAATAGAAAATTCTATCTGTTCTGATGAGGTAAGAGTTGCTTTATCAGCTGACAATAGAGTTGTGGAATTTGAACAAGAATTCAAAGAAAAAAAACAATTAAGAGGTAATATATATATTGCTTGTGTAAAACGTGTAGAGCCTTCTTTGCAAGCTGTGTTTATTGAATATGGAAAAAATAAGCAAGGTTTTTTGTCTTTTTCTGAAATATCTCCAGATTATTTCAATATTCCAGAAAAGGAGAAAGAAACTTTCTTTGAGGGTTGCCTGAATGATGATTGTACAGAGGAAAATGGCAATGCCTCAGCAAATATTTCTTCAGATTCCTTAACTAATAAGAATGTTAACGAATCCGGTAATGGTTTTGTAAGAGAAGTGTCTTTATATAAGAGATATAAGTTGCAAGATGTTATTTCAGTAAATCAAAGGCTATTAGTTCAACTAACTAAGGAAGAGCGAGGCAACAAGGGAGCTTCGTTTACAACGTACATAACTTTAGTAGGAAGGTACTGTGTTTTTATGCCTAATTCCATGAGTAAAGGTGGAGTGTCACGCAGAATTGAAGATGTTAATGTCAGAAAGCAGTTAAAGGATATATTAAGTTCAATGGACTTGCCAAAAAGGTCAGGTTTGATAATAAGAACCATTGGTTCAGGGAAAAGTAAAAAGGAAATTGAGCAGGATTACAATTATTTATCTTCATTGTGGCAGAATATTCAAAAAAATGCTTCCTCTATAAATGTTCCATCATTGATTTATAATGAAGCAGACCTAATTATGAGGTCTATTCGTGATTTTTGTAGCAATGGTATGGAAGTTATAGTATCTGGAAAGGAAGCTTTTGAAACGGTAAGACAATATGCTAGAAATGCATTAAAAGGTAGTAAGTTACGTTATAGGTTGTATAGAGGTTTTATTCCAATCTTTACTTACTACGGAGTCGAAGATCAAATTTCTGAGTTATACAGCAATAGGGTAAAACTGCCGTCTGGTGGATCTTTGATAATAACTTTAACTGAGGCGTTTGTTTCAATAGATGTAAATTCAGGAAAGATGACGGGAGAGGATAGTATAGAGGAGACAGCTTATAGAACTAATATGGAAGCAGTACCTGAAATATCAAGACAGGTGAATTTAAGAGGCTTGTCGGGATTAATAGTAGTAGATTTTATTGACATGTTAAGGTATCAATATTGTAGAGCTGTTGAGTCTGCTATTAGGCAGGCGTTTAAGGATGATAAAGCTAGAGTTCAATTTAGCTACATAAATGACTTTGGTTTAATGGTATTTTCAAGGCAAAGGATTAAACCAAGCATACAGGAAATTAACACTACAGAGTGCTTGCACTGTAAAGGGATTGGGAAGGTGAAGTCAAATGAGGTGATTGTTGCATCAATATTGAGAGACTTGCAGCACATTGCTAGTAGAAATCGAAATAGGTCATTTGATTTGGTAGCTCATGGTGCAATTATAGCACATATTTTTAATAACAAACGTGGCACAGTTTCTACAATTGAAAAAGAGTTTAATATTAAGTTGAATGTTAGTGCTGATAGCAGTTTGAGTGTAGATACGTTCGTTTTAAAACGAGGGGATGAAGTTAACTTAAGTGATTGTAAGCCATTACAAAACTCTGGTTACAAAATTGAAAGCAGCAGTAATGAAAGGGCTGATAATTCAGAGAAGTTACAAGGCAGTTTTTGGTTAACTAAGTGGCTTTCACGCATTTTGAACTCTAATAGCTAACTGGAGATCCTAAAAGAGACTTGTAATTGACGAGTCCTATACTTATATATCCTTATATCAGATAACATTTATAAGGGAGTATTCATTATGGGAAGAGCAATAGGTATAGATCTTGGAACAACAAATTCTTGTGTTGCGATACAAGGCAAGATAATAGAGAATAAAGAAGGAGCAAGAACTACTCCATCTGTAGTTGCATTTACTTCATCAGGGGAGAGATTAATTGGCGCTCCAGCAAAAAGGCAAGCAACCACCAATGCAAGTAATACTTTTTTTGCTACTAAAAGATTAATAGGCCGTCAGTATGGTGATCCTGAAATGAAAGATCTGAATGTGCCGTATAAAGTGTTTGCAGCAAAAAATGGTGATGCATGGATTAAAACAACAGATGGTAAAGAATACTCCCCTAGTCAAATTGGTGCTTTTATACTACAAAATCTAAAAGAGGCAGCAGAGGCTTATCTTGGGGAAGAAGTAAAAGATGCTGTAATAACAGTGCCAGCATACTTCAACGATTCTCAACGTCAGGCAACAAAAGATGCAGGAAAAATTGCCGGGTTGAATGTACTTAGAATAGTTAATGAACCAACTGCTGCGGCGCTTGCTTATGGTCTTGATAAGAAGCATGGGCATACAATAGTGGTATATGACCTTGGTGGTGGTACATTTGATGTTTCAATACTTGAAATAGGTGATGGAGTTTTTGAAGTAAAAGCTACGAATGGTGATACCCATCTTGGAGGTGAAGACTTTGATAATGCAATAGTAAGTTACTTACTAGATGAATTTAAGAAAAGTAATGGCATTGGTCTAAAAAATGATCCAATGGCTATGCAAAGAATCAAAGAAGCTGCTGAAAAAGCGAAGATTGAATTATCAAGTGCAATGGAAACAGAAATAAATCTGCCATTTATTACGGCTGATGCAAATGGTCCAAAACACTTAAATATGAAATTAACAAGGGCAAAACTTGAGAGCTTAGTAAATGATTTAATCGAAAGGACTATGACTCCTTGCAAAAAAGCTCTTGAGGATACTGGTTTATCCGCTAACCAAATTGGTGAAGTGGTGCTTGTTGGTGGTATGACTCGTATGCCAAGGGTAATAGAGAAAGTTAAAGAATTCTTTGGTAAGGATCCACATAGAGGAGTAAATCCTGATGAAGTTGTAGCAATTGGTGCTGCAATACAGGCAGGAATCGTTCAAGGTGATGTAAGGGATGTGTTATTGCTTGATGTAACTCCGCTTTCTCTTGGTATTGAAACTTTAGGGGGGGTGTTCACTCCACTTATTGAGCGTAATACTACTATTCCTACTAAAAAATCTCAGGTATTTTCAACTGCAGAAGATAATCAAACGGCTGTGACAATTAAAGTGCATCAAGGTGAAAGGAAATTGGCAGTTGATAATAAGTTGCTTGGTCAATTTAGTTTGGAGGGTATACCACCTGCTCCTCGTGGAATTCCTCAGATCGAAGTGACATTCGATATAGATGCAAATGGAATAGTACATGTTTCTGCAAAAGATAAAGCTACTGGAAAAGAGCAGAAAATACGTATTCAGTCTTCAGGTGGTTTATCTGAGAGTGAAATAAATCGCATGATAAGAGAGGCTGAGGAAAAGGCACAAGAAGATGAGAAGCGTAAAAAATTTGTTGAAGTGAAGAACCAAGCAGATAGCTTAGTTCATTCTACGGAAAAGTCTCTGAAAGAGTATGGCGATAAAGTTTCACCAGAAGATAAATCTGCTATTGAAAATGCAGTTAATGAATTAAAAGAGGCTAGTAAGTCTGATAACATTGATGATGTTGATTCAATACAACAGAAAATTACTAATCTTTCTCAATTATCTATGAAGCTTGGAGAAACTATTTATAAAGAATCTCAGCAGCAACAGGGGAAAGAAAGCTCTGCTGGTTCATCCACAACAAATGAGGAAGAAAAAGTAGTAGATTCTGATTATCAAGACATAGATAATAAGGAAGAGAATAAATAAGAGTGTATTTTGTCAGCGCGTGGTGCTAAAATTTAGGAAAAGAGAACTAGTATTAGCTATTTGAATGACAGGATGGATATTATTAAGACAATAGAAGAAAAAATACGTGGTTCAATAGATGTAATTGATGTTGATATTATCGATGAGTCCGTAAAACATGCAGATCATTATTTTTCTTCGTCTTCAATGCTACCTTCACATATCAAGCTAGTACTAATATCTGACAATTTTGCCGGAATGGACAGTCTCAAAAGGCACAGGTTGATTTATGAGTTATTAAAGAGTGAGATAGAGCTAATACATGCAATTTCTCTTCACTTATATACACAAAGCGAATACAATTTAAAAAATAAATAACAGAACGTGAAAGAGAAATCCTTATTAGTTAAAGCGGGGAGAAAGTTTGAGGACTATAAAGGTTCTATGAACCCGCCAGTTTATCATTCTTCTACTATATTATTTCCTACTTACAAGGACTACTTAGATGCAGCAGATGGAAAAAACATATACGGTGTGGTTAATGATGGTATTGCAAGAGATTATAGCTACGGCAGTGTTGGTACTCCCACTGTTCATTATTTTTCAAATGCACTTGCTGAGATTGAGGGTAGGGGACAAGCATTAATCTATCCTTCCGGATTGTTTGCACTCACTTTTGCTATTCTGACTTTTGCTAGAGCAGGTTCGCATGTTTTAATTCAAGATAATAGCTATTACCGACTTAGGAGGTTCGCCGAAAATGAGCTACCAAAAAGAAGAGTAGAGGTAACCTTCTATGATCCAACACAGGATATAGCTAGTTTAATTCAGAGTAATACTAGATTAATAATGATTGAGACTCCTGGTTCTGTAACATTTGAGGTTTCAAATATAGAACATATAGTAAAAATTGCTAAGGAACATAAAATCGTGACTGTTTGCGACAATTCGTGGGCTACTCCTTTGTTATTTAGGCCACTTGATTATGGCATTGATGTTGCGTTGTATGGGGTTACGAAATATATAGCCGGTCACTCAGATTTATTGATGGGAGCTATTATTGCTGAAGGTGAAGTTTTTAAATTGCTTTATGAGATCTGCAAGAATTACGGAGTTACTGTGCAACCATACGACTGTTACCTTGCACATCGAGGGCTAAGAACACTAGGCACGCGCATGAGGAAGCATCAAAGTACAGCAATGAAAGTAGCAAAGTGGCTAGAAAAGCATTCAAAAATCAAAAAAGTCTTATATCCAGCACTTCCTTCTCACCCTCAACATGAACTATGGAAAAGTTACTTCAAGGGGGCAAGTGGCGTATTCAGTATAGTACTGGATAGAGAATATTCATGTGAGGAACTAAGCTGTATGGTTGATCATATGAAAATTTTTAGTATTGGTGCTTCTTGGGGAGGATGTGATAGCTTGATATTGCCAATAGATCGTAAATCTGTGTCAAGATCTGTAATGAGTTCAGATTATAGTGGAAGTTTCATAAGAATATTTTGTGGACTAGAAGACCCTGAAGATTTAATTTCTGATTTGAATGCTGCACTAGCACGGTTGCCATGTTTGGGCTTTCAAGCTGATGAAGTAGGACATGATACTAAGAGAATTACTGCATGATATTGGCCATTTTTCTGTCATTCCGGTGCTTGGCACTGGAATCCAACAATTAGCGTTACACACTGGAATAACACTAGGCAACTGTACTGTTGATTTTAACATTGAAATTAAGGGTGTTACATGTAATCCGAAGAAAGTCAAAGAGGATTATCTTTTTGTTTGTGTGTCAGAGGAAGGTGAGAGATGTGTAGGCGGCATAAAAGCTTCAGCAATAATAGCAAGCTTTAGTGCAATCCCAGCGCAGGGTGCTGAAATCTATATCTTCTACCCAAACCCTCGAGAGATATATGGTAAAATAGTTAGCAGGTTTTATCAATTTAAGCAGCTCAAATGTGTTGCTGCTGTAACAGGTACGAATGGCAAGACTTCAGTGGTAGAATTTTGCCGTCAAATCTGGCAAAATGCAGGTTGTAATGCAGCATCTGTGGGAACGCTTGGAACATGTGTTAATAATGAAAGAAAAGATAATAACAGTAATCTTACTACTCCAGATGCGGATGACCTTTATTTTACACTGCGTGATGTAAATAGTAAAAATATAGAACATTTAGCATTGGAGGCTTCGAGCCATGGAATTGATCAGTATAGAATCCATGGATTAGAATTAAATGCTGCAGCTTTTACTAATTTCTCGCAAGATCATTTAGATTATCATAAAGACGTGAATGAATATTTCGAGGCTAAGAAAAGGTTATTTTACGAGGTATTACCAGAAGGAAAAACGGTAGTATTAAATTCGGATATAGATGAATACTATGCATTGCTTAAGATAGCTGAAAAACGTAGCAACAAAGTTATAACATATGGAAAAACAGGCTCTGACATTACTTTATTAAGGCAGATTCCCACTCCCGATGGTCAACACCTTACGATTAAAATTGGTGATGAGGTTTACGGTATGTTTTATCCAGTTTTAGGGCAGTTTCAAGCATATAATTTGCTGTGTGCAATCGGTATAGTTATTGCATCTAAGCTGGATTATCAGAGGATATGTATAGATAAATTTGTTTCTTTACCGGGAAGGATGGAAAAAGTTAAACCTTTTGCATTCGTGGATTACGCTCACACTCCAAGTGCACTTAAACAGGCTCTGTTGTCTTTAAAATGGCACTTCAGTAAAAAAGTAGTTCTGGTTTTCGGTTGTGGTGGAAACCGTGATCAGGCAAAACGTGCAAAAATGGGTAAAATGGCGAAGATGTATGCAGACAAGGTGATAGTTACAGATGATAATCCGCGTGATGAAGATCCAGCAAAAATTCGTTACGATATTTTACTATGTTGTCCCAATGCACTAGAGGTGGGGGATAGAAGAGAAGCTATAAAGAAAGGTATAAATATTGCCTATGACGAGAATATGGTTCTGCTTGTTGCAGGAAAGGGGCATGAAAAATTTCAAATTATAGGGAACAAAACTTTTGAATTTAGTGATGTTGAGGTTATTAAAAATCAAATTTTAACATACTGATTTTCAAATGGGCTTCTTGCGTTGCCTCCTGTCATTCCAGCGTGTGACGCTAAGTCCAGAAAAAATAGATTCCAGTATCAAGCACTGGGATAACACCGAAGAGTGGACTGCTAATTTTTTATGTAGTTACGTAAGAGGCCTAATCATTCACCGTTTTTGCAGGTGACAACACTCTTACTCCCTTGCACTAGAATTTGAGATTTCTTGAGAACAGGACCTTACAGGTGCTCCAGTTGTTACCATATCATCAGCCAATATCACGATTTTATTTTTGATAATTTTGTTATTACTTGTTTTAAAAGCCTTTTCTAAATTTTTTACGCTATTTAAGTCAAAGACTAGCTTGAAGTGTGGTATGGCGAGGACGTTTTATTGCAAAAGTGGTGTATAAGACAAGTTGGATAACTTACTTAATTCCTTTGCAAGCGAAGTATATCCTTGTTAGCTTGACATATCCACTTCATATAGACTTTTGCATAATTTAAATTCTTAAAAATTAAGATTTATGATCATATTTTTACTGTGTTGATCATAAGCACAAACTGATTTTAACACTTTAAACGGTGAGAGATTAGTGATGCACTTACCACACATATAAATGTTGTCTGAAATTGCTGTACTGCAAACGTTGCAGTAATGTTTAGTTAAAAAGTTAATTTTTTTATTGCACTCGCTACACAGATCATAATTTTTATCGATTATGCGTTCACAATTTACGCACACATTTTGAAATAAGAGATTTGTGGTTTTTTAAGTAAGAAACTCACTTTCCCTACTGTTTAAGCTTAAAAAATGTATATGATAGTGTTATTTCACTTAAATCTTTTGTGCTATCATCAAGCATTATGTTAGGATCTATGTAGAAGGATACAGGCATAGCTACTTTTTGTTTGGGTAGCAATATTTGCTCTTCAAAACAAAAGCATGCAACTTTATTGAAATACTTACCTGCTTTGAAAGGTGTAACGTTATACACTGCCATTCCAAGCAAGGGCTGATCAGATAGATTTTCTACGTAATAAAAAGTTAAACTTTGTTCCCCTATGTTTGTATCGATATAATTAGTTTCTGAATTGAATTTCCATGGTAAATCTAGCATTACATCAGCATTGAAATGAACTCTAATTTTTTGGTTAGCTATGTTAGTTGTCGCACTGGTTACTTTTCTTGTTGTACCGCCGTACCCAGTAGCTTTACAGAAGATGCTATATAGTGGTACCGATGCGTATGCAAAACACAGCATCAATATCACTAAAGATATTAGAAAGAAAACTATAGAACTCTTACTGCTTCTCCTTACAGAGGGGACCATCTAATCCCTATTGTTGAACAAGTTAAGTAACCTGAGTAAATTGAGGAATACGTTGATAAAATCAAAATAAAGATTAGTTGCACCAAATATAGCTAGCTTAGTGGTTACAGCTTCTGAACCATCATTATATCTATAATAAACATCTTTAATTCTCTGAGCATCGTATGCAGTCATTAAGGTAAAGACTATTACTGATATGAACGATATTGCAAAGTAGAGAGGACTACTTCCAAGAAATAAATTAACTATGGATGCAATAATTAACCCCCAGATTCCCATAATCAAAAAGGAACCCATACTAGTTAAATCTTTTTTTGTACTATTGCCGTATAAAGCCATAGAACCAAACATAATTGATGTGATGAAGAATGCTCTTGCTATATTTTCTGTAGTATAAACTATAAAGATATAAGATAGGGAGAGCCCCATTAGGACTGAAAACAGGAAAAATACAGTGACTGTGGACTGAGCACTTAGGTATTGAAGTCTATGAGACATGTAAAATACTAGTACAATTGGAGATAGGATTACCACAATCGAAAGAACGGGGTTAGAATAAATTACCTGAAAGAGATCAAAAAACACCGTTAGAAATGCAATAAGCCCTGTTATACCTAAAGCTAAAGCCATATAATTATATACTTTAGTTAGATAACTTCTAAGCCCAGCGCTATAGTAAACGCCTTGAGAGCGGATATCTTGCTCATTTTTCATATAAGACATAATATACTCCTTTCATCCTTATAATAATATATTGTAATACAAAACTGCACTTTTATCAAGCATAAAATCACTTTTTATTATAATTAATATGCAATGTTTTAGTATAGACAGAGTATAATCCTATTGCTGCTGCATTTGAAACGTTTAAACTATCAATTACATTTGACATTGGGATTTTTAAAAGATAATCACAATTTTCTTTAACTAACCTCCGCATTCCTTTCCCTTCAGAACCAAAAATGATTACTATTTTTTTCCCAAAGCTCTTTATTTCATCTATGTTCTCTTTAGCATTGCTATCAAACCCATAACACCAGTAACCGACTTTTTTTAAATATTCCATAGTTTTTACTACATTTGTGACATGTATTAGCGGGACAATGTCTAATGTCCCACTTGCCGCTTTTGCAATAGATGCATTTTCGCTTGGTGAATGGTTATATGGTAAAACCAATGCGTCGACATTAAAACAAGCTGATGTTCTTAAAATTGACCCAATGTTGTGCGTATCAGTAACTTGATCTAAAATGACTATGGTAGAGCTGTCGCTCGAGCTTTCAGCTATTTCCTTGATACTTAAGCTATGAAGAATAGGAGCAACTTTTAAAGCAATTCCCTGGTGATTAGCGCTTTTAGATAGAACTTCACTAAGTATTTTGTTCTTTACTAGCTGAACTTTGATACCCTTACTATCTACACATTGTCTAATTTCTTTTTCATATTCTCTATAAGAATTTTCTGTTACCAACAGTTCTATACATAGCCTATTTTTGTTCTTCAGTGCTAACATGCAGGTATGTTTTCCATACAACCAAAAATTCTTATTAAGTTTTAATGATTTCATCGTATTATTAAAGGTCGAGTTTCCATAAAACAAGCAGCATTTTACTATGCTTAGATATTGTTGTAAAATTATACAATTTAATTAATGCGTTTATGTCAGACGATGAGTTAGATTGGAAAAAAAACGTTAAGCCAATAGAATGTGGGAAGGTTACTTTGAAAATTGACCATAAAGTGGGCACAAAATCTATAGTCAATAAAGGTACTTCTGACTTACAAGAAAAATTTCTCAGTACCAACAATATTAGCTTATCATTTTGCCTTGACTATAACACAAAATCAAAAGTTAATAAGGGTAAATATTTTATAAGCGATAGACTAGACCTTCATGGTTATAATATAGAAGATGCTTACTGTAAATTGATAGATTTTATTATTAAAAATTATCAAACAGAGAGTAGAGGTTTATTGATAATTACAGGACAAGGTAATGGAACAGGTAAAGCGGATACTATAAAGAATAATTTAAGTAAGTGGTTGAATGATACTAAAATTCGGCATATGATTCTATACTATCAACAAGCTACAAAAAAACATGGTGGTAAAGGGGCTTTTTATGTTTTATTGAGAAGGAATAAAAATTTTGTACTCTAAATTTGTGTTGCTAGCCAGTGCTTAAATTTTTTTTAAGCCTTAATTTGAATAGGCTTCTTGCATATCCCAGAGAAAAGGCAAATAGTTACTGTTTTAAATATTGGTGTTTTTTTGTAGCGCTTGCTGCTCTTAAGTTGCTTTAGCTAAAATATTTAAGAAATTTACTAAATAGGAAAAAGGCAAGAAAAACCTAAGATAGCTAGTATTCAAATTCTCCTTTGTCGATTTAAAGTTCTTTGCTGTTTTGAACTCTTTATAAGCACATTTTGGCTCATATTAGGTAAAAACTTAGAAGTTTTATAAAGACGTACGTGCACATAGTGCAAAAAATTAAACATAAGATGCAAAATATCCTAGATTTTTTGTCATTAACCTGCACAAATTGTGAAGGTAAATAGCTTTAATTCTATAGTAAGGAAGCTGACGAAGCTTGCCAAGTAATTTTTTTCGTTTCTATCAGCTACCTAAGTGATGACTGAATGCCCAGGTGTGCTACTAAAAACCGTACGGTTATACAAAAAATCTAATGAATTTTAATTCCCATATATCCGGAGTAATTCTTGTGCTCTATCCTTTATTAGAGTAGGACATTTTCTATCGTTTAATAGTAAATGCAATATTTTGATCGCACCTTTAATATCATTATTATGTATCTTTACTATAGCGATGGCTTCTTGGCTTGAATAGGGGTATACTATGCTTGATTCTAGATTGTTAATTTTATTTTCATTTATTTTTTCACCATTTAGGTGAAGTAAATTCATTATTTCTAAATATTGTGCTAACTCGCGTAAAATATTAGGAACATCTTTATTATCTGCCATACTACTATAAATAGATACTGCATCTGTTAATGTTAAATTTGATATATGATTAAATGCACCTTCAAAGTTTGCTAAATGCTTCCAATTTGAATCTGTTTCTTCTAGTAGCTTATTATCTTTTTTGGAGAATAGTATTTCATAAAACTGATTACCTGCGGTTATAGATTGTTTTGTGTTATCAATATTGTGCAATAAGTGTAATGTAATGCCTACTAATATTAACACCAATGCAAGTAAAAAGATGTATTTTTTCATAGTAGTATCCTCAATAGATATGTATTTGTATCTTAATACTTTTTAATTTGCAAAAACATATTGACATAGTTATTGTATCACATGATAATGTTTTCAAAGTTGTTTGAATAGTTGGAAGTTAAAATATTTCTAAAGTAGAAATAAAGACAGCAGTATAAGCTAAATTATTTTTTATCGGATTTATCCGATATACCCTTAACCTTTTATAGGTTAAAGTCTAAATTTGAGAGTTTGATCCTGGCTCAGAATGAACGCTGGCGGCAGGCCTAACACATGCAAGTTGAACGGAGTTATATTATAACGAGTTATAGTATAACTGAGTAGCAGACGGGTGAGTAATGTATAGGAATCTACCTAGTAGTACGGAATAATTGTTGGAAACGGCAACTAATACCGTATACGCCCTACGGGGGAAAGATTTATTGCTATTAGATGAGCCTATATTAGATTAGCTAGTTGGTAGGGTAATGGCCTACCAAGGCAGTAATCTATAGCTGATCTGAGAGGATGATCAGCCACACTGGAACTGAGATACGGTCCAGACTCCTACGGGAGGCAGCAGTGGGGAATATTGGACAATGGGCGAAAGCCTGATCCAGCCATGCCGCATGAGTGAAGAAGGCCTTTGGGTTGTAAAGCTCTTTCAGTGAGGAAGATAATGACGGTACTCACAGAAGAAGTCCTGGCTAACTCCGTGCCAGCAGCCGCGGTAATACGGAGAGGGCTAGCGTTATTCGGAATTATTGGGCGTAAAGGGCGCGTAGGCTGATTAGTAAGTTAAAAGTGAAATCCCAAAGCTTAACTTTGGAATTGCTTTTAAAACTGTTAATCTAGAGGTTGAAAGAGGATAGAGGAATTCCTAGTGTAGAGGTGATATTCGTAAATATTAGGAGGAACACCAGTGGCGAAGGCGTCTATCTGGTTCAAATCTGACGCTGAGGCGCGAAGGCGTGGGGAGCAAACAGGATTAGATACCCTGGTAGTCCACGCTGTAAACGATGAATGTTAAATATGGGAAGTTTACTTTCTGTATTACAGCTAACGCGTTAAACATTCCGCCTGGGGACTACGATCGCAAGATTAAAACTCAAAGGAATTGACGGGGACCCGCACAAGCGGTGGAGCATGTGGTTTAATTCGATGCAACGCGAAAAACCTTACCACTCCTTGACATGGGAATTATTCCTATTCGAAGGAATAGGGTCGGTTCGGCCGAATTTCACACAGGTGTTGCATGGCTGTCGTCAGCTCGTGTCGTGAGATGTTGGGTTAAGTCCCGCAACGAGCGTAACCCTCATCCTTAGTTACCATCAGGTAATGCTGGGGACTTTAAGGAAACTGCTAGTGATAAACTGGAGGAAGGTGGGGATGATGTCAAGTCATCATGGCCCTTATGGAGTGGGCTACACACGTGCTACAATGGTGGCTACAATGGGCTGCAAAGTCGCGAGGCCAAGCTAATCCCTTAAAAGCCATCTCAGTTCGGATTGTACTCTGCAACTCGAGTGCATGAAGTTGGAATCGCTAGTAATCGTGGATCAGCATGCCACGGTGAATACGTTCTCGGGTCTTGTACACACTGCCCGTCACGCCATGGGAATTGGTTTCACTCGAAGCTAATGACCTAACCGTAAGGAGGGAGTTATTTAAAGTGGGATCAGTGACTGGGGTGAAGTCGTAACAAGGTAGCAGTAGGGGAATCTGCAGCTGGATTACCTCCTTGGGCTTTGTGCATGATTCACCACTTTTAATAGTGGCGCTATTATGTACTATACTGCTGTCTTTACTTTTACTTTGTTTTTTAATTTCCCGATAATGAAGTTTTATGATTGATAGGCCCCTTTCTCCGCATTTACAGATATATAAAGTACAAGTTACTAATTTCTTCTCTATTATGCACAGATTAACTGGTATCTTACTATTCCTTTTGTTGGTGATGCTTTCTTGGTATTTTACATTACATGTTTATTTTCCTGAACTATTTATAGTAAAATGCTTAAACGTATTATTGTCTACTTTTATTGCTAAATTAGTTTGCATTCTATGCTTTATAAGTTTTTCATACCATTTTCTTAATGGTATTCGTCATTTATTATGGGATGCTGGATTTAACTTAGAGATTACTGATGTTTTAAAAAGTGCTATGCTACTGACAGTAATGCTAATTCTTTCTACTATGGCTTTTTTATTTGTGTTTATATGAATCAATCTGGAAATGCAGTACATTATTGGTGGGTTCATCGTATTTCTGCGGTAATTTTACTATTTTTACTTCCTTGGTTTATCTATTCATTTTCTTACGCATTTTATGCTAATAATTCTTTATCTTTTAATGAAAAATTATTTCAGGCTATTAATCACCCCCTAGATCTTCTATTTTTTGTTGTATTGCTGTTTTGTATTTTTTGGCACGCAGTTCTTGGAATGCAGGTAGTGTGTGAAGATTATATACACAGTATACCTCTAAGGATTTTTACAATTACATGTATAAAGTATTTGTCAAGCATCACTTATATAGTTCTTGCCTTTACAATTTTTTTCTTTTATAAGCATGTTTTCTTATAAAATTGCTAGTTCTATGTTAATGTATTATTAATGTGCTAGTTTTATTATTGAACTATAGTGCTTATAGTGATCTTGGTTTAACAGTATGTTAGAGGCGTTAAAGAGAGTAGGAACGGATTTTGTACTGAAAACAAAGGATCTGTTTACTCCATCCGAATCTCAAGTTTATGTCAAAGACCTTAGAAAAGTAATGATATATAAGGATGGGCGAAAATGCCGATATCCAAAAAATTATGATCAGGTTGTAGAATCTGGTAAAGTTATAGAAAATAAGGATATGCATGGAAATTCTGTGCTAGATAAGGATAGAAATCCAACCTATAGGCTTTTATATGGAAATAAAAATAAAGATGGGTGGCCAATTTTTGAATTAACTAAAATTATGGAAATTGGTGACAAGTCTTATTTTACCATTAAATTTTTAGTTGATAAGGGCAAGGTCAGTAAGGGTAAGTGTGATAATAATGATTATCATAGCTTTTATAAGCCATTTGGGTTTTTAAAAATAGATCTTGAAAAATATTTGCCAGTTTTTGAAGCTCAAAAAACTAAGAAGTCTACATGTTCATTTGAATTCACCAATTCTTCTGTGCCTACTAAGAAAACTAAAAATAAGAAAAGCAATGAAGTCAAAGAAATTGTTGATGAAAAAGAAAGAAATGGAGAATTATTATATACTAGTGATTATAAGAAACTAAGCACTAGTTTTTTTGAAATTAGAGATCAAAGTAATAACCTAGAACTAGGCAAGAGCATTATATCTGTTCCTATTGTTTTTGCTGCGGGCTTAGCTAAGATTTGTGCTAAATTACTGACCTATATTCCTATGGAGTTGGGAGAGTATTTAATAGGTAAACAAAGTCTAATCGCAAAATTTTTTGGTTATTTTTTTTTATTTACTCCTGCAGTGGCAGTAAAGAATTCAGTAAATATGTTGGCTACCTTGCTAAAGTTGCCGATCTGTGCATTTGTAGCAAATAAAGAAGAGTATGGTGATGCTTACTGGACTATGTGGAAATACCAATTGAAAGAATGTTGGCAGGAAGCAAAGAATGATTATTCGGTCATTAAAGATGGGAAAAGATCAGAGCTAAAGAAAAAAGATTACCCTAAACGTGAGGTTGCAGGTACATGGAAAGAACTTGATGCTAAGAGGTCGATTATTGAGGAAGAGTTGGAAGGCAGATTGAGCAAAGGTGATGAAAATATGACTGATTCTGGGAAACAAGAAAAAGACTTAGAGCAAGACACAACGCAGCCAAGAACCCTAATACAAAGAAAAATTGATTATGTTAGTAAATTGAACGAAGAGCGAGACCAAGATAAATGTGTTTCACAAATCCATAATTGATTTGCTATTACTTTAAGTTAATATTTACTTTCTACCTTAACTGTTCTACAACAAAAGCTTGCACACATTTTACCTTTAATATAAGTTATTAATTATTTAGCTATTTTTTACTAAATGCGCCCTGTAATACTATGTGGTGGTAGTGGTAGTAGACTTTGGCCTTTATCTAACCCAAGGCAGTTTCATAAAATGTTTAGCTGTAGCACTATGTTTCAGAGCACTTTGTTGAAATTAAAAAGTGATTATATGCTACCCATAATTGCCACAAGTATGCAGTGTGAATCGTTGGTAATGGAAGAGTTAAATGTGCTGCAGGAATATAAAGTGATTTTCGGGCTAGTAAAAATTGGAACTGCAGTGGTGCTACTGATTTTAGCATTTCTTTACGATAAAAACGAGACAATGTTAATTCTACCTTCAATCTATTTTATAGACGATTTAAATAATTTTTATGCTTCTGTTGAGAAAGCATCTCAGCTAGCCTCTGAACTGACTCTATGGTTACATCTAGGGTGAAACTTCATGAGTTTAATCCTGAATACGGCTATATCGATGTAGTGTATGATCAGAAAGAGAAATATTATGTAGTAAAAGATTTCATAAAAAAGCCTGAGCATAAACTAAGTAATTATCATTACTGGAACTCTGGCATATTTGTATTTAAAGCGAAACGCTATATAGGTGAGACTAAAAAATATGTTCTGCATTTTTATAATTGTATTGTGCAAGTATAAAGCATTTCTCTCTACAAGAGAGATTGCTGTATTTAAAACAACGAGATTGTGTAGAAATTGAAGGCATTTCTATTGATTATTTGGTGATGAAAAGAGCAAGAAATATTGCAATAATAGAAGCTAATTTTGATTAGATAGATGTTGGAACTTGGAGTTCTGTTTTAGGATTAAGTAAGAAGTTTGATAAAGAACCAGAGTATCATCCCAATACGTAACTAGAGAAAAAGAACCGATTTTGACAACAGAAAGTGATGCAGAAAATTTGCTAGGTAAGGCTTTTATAAACAGCGAAATGTTTCAGATGAGAGCCTAATATCGTTTATTATAGAGTTAAGGAAGGAAAAGCGATAAGAAAAGAAGTTAAACCATGGGGATTTTATAGTGTAATTTTAATGTGCGAGAATTTTCTTGTAAAATGCCTTTTTATAAATCCATTAAGTTACATTTCTAGGCAGTTCCATCACTGTAGGGATGAGTACCATATAGTACTGTCAGTAATTGGATATGTTAGTTTATACAATAAAACACATGCTATAATAGAAGATTATGTGATAGAAATTCTAAGGAAATTTTTCCATAGGATTGAAAATAGAAGCACAAGCGCTTCACTTGAAATAGTTGAATTTCAAGTAGGTGAGCTTTTGTCTAATAATAATATAGTTAGATTAGATGATGTATATGGAAGATTATAATATTAAAGTATTGGATATACCCTATAAGCCTGCTAGATTAAAGGCGACCTAGTTTTTAAGTAAGGGGAAGTCTACGATTATATGAATCTTAAAAATATAATATTTAATCTCAAGTAATGTCCATTGTCTTTGAAATTACTATGGCTGTTCGCTATTTGCGAGCAAAGAATGCCAAATTTTGCTCTGCAATGACTTTGTTCTCTATTATAGGTATTGCTCTTGGAGTTGCAACGTTAATAGTGGTGATGTCTGTAATGAACGGATTTAGAGCAAGGTTGCTTGACTCAATACTTGGCATTGATGGCCATATCAATGTTTATTTTGATAGAAACATAAATTCAGATTACCGTACAGTATTAGAATCTGTTAAGAAGATTCCAGGTGTATTAAAAGCAACCCTTATGACCAATGATCAAGTTATCATTACAGCAAATAGCAGAATTGTTGGTGCTGTAGTGCGGGGTGTGTCAGCTAAAGATTTGCTTAATAATACTACTATTAAAAACAGTGTAATTGTAGGTGATGTGAGAAAATTTGATAAAGGAGTAGTAATAGGGGCACGCTTAGCGGAAGTATTGGACGTTGGTTATGGAGATAAAATTGTGCTTATATCATCTGAGGGGTTTGATTCATTGCTTAGTGAGGTGCCGAGAATGAAAGAATATGAGGTCATAGCGATATTTGATATGGGCATGTTTGAGTATGATAATACCTTGATATACATGCCCATAAAATCAGCACAAGCTTTTTTTCACTATAGAGATAGTGCAAGAAACATAGAAGTATTTGTGAGTGACCTTACTAAGGCTAATGAGCTAGCAAATATTATAGAAAAAGAAACGGGAATGGAAGCTAGAAGTTGGCAATTACAACAGAGCCACTATTTTAATGCTTTGGAGACTGAAAGAAATGTGATGTTTTTAATTCTTACTTTGATTATAATTGTAGCGGCATTTAATATTGTCTCGAATTTAATGATGATAGTGCAAGAAAAAAAATCTGCGATTGCAATTATGCGCACATTTGGTGCAACAAGTGGGAGCATTATGCGCATATTTTGCATTTGTGGATTACTAATTGGGTTTACAGGAACTTGTCTTGGTTGTATTATAGGTGTTGTTTTTTCTCTTAATATTGAAAATATTAGAGTATTTTTAGAAAGCATTACTAACGTTAAGCTACTTGATCCTATGGTATACTTTTTTTCAAGTTTACCAGTAATATTAGTCCCTCAAGACATAGTAAATATTTCTGCACTTGCATTATTCTTATCATTTCTAGCGACAGTTGCTCCTGCATTACAGGCAGCTGCGCAAGACCCTGCGGAGATACTACGTTATGAATAGTACTTGGCAAAAATGCATAGGCTGGTTCTTAATTGCGTTATTATTTGCTAGTTATATTACAATAAATAACATAGTGTTTTTAAAAGTAAATCAACAGGAGAGTGAGAACAATATAGAGGCTTTGACCGGAAAGATAGATGAGCTTAGGGCGTTGCTTGAAATTAATCAGTCAAGAATAGAAAAAAAGATATTTGATTTCAAAAGAAGTTTGCATACTCAATGTGAGCAGATAGGTAATGGTAGTGCAAGGTATAGGAATCTTGCAAAATTACTTTTGCTTGTAGTTAAGATGAAAAATTCATTATTGCAAGAAGCAAAATTTGATAATTATATAAATTCAATGAAACCTTTGATATCAGAGCTTGATGATCCAGAGATAGAGAATGCAGTGAATGAATTAGAAAGTTTAGAAGAGATAAATACTTTACGTGAATTGAATTTATCTTTTGAAAAAACTATTGCTATTATTAACTACAATAAAGGTACACTGTTTCAAAAAATCATTTCAAACTGGGTAAAAATACGAGATAAAAATGACCCGTTAAGAACAAAATTTGCAGAAATTGAAAAGTTAGTAAACGATAATGATTGGCAAAGTGTGGCCGCTGCAGTAGGCAGTTTAATAAACCCAGAATTCAAACCATGGCTTAATAGATTGAATAGTTTTATTGTGGCTTCTAAGAATATTTCAATAATATATCATCACTTATTACAATATGTCTCATGATTTATTTTATAATTTTTGCCCTCTCATTTTTATTTGGTATATGGGCCAAGGTGAGTGGTGAAGTAGTAAAGTTAGAATTAGGGAGTTACACTATAAGTGCTGATCTATGTTTTATTATTTTTGCTTGTGTAGCTTTATTGTTTTTATCAGTTACACTTACGCGCTTTTTTTCTTCCATTTCGTCAATATTTGCCAATATAAGAAATAGAAAAAGAGACAGAGAAGAACTGCTTCTTTTTGAGGCATTTTTTAGCATAGATTTAGGTAATATAGAAGATGCTCATAAGCTAGTTAAAAGTCTAAATCAGGAAACCGATAGGTTATCTCTAATAAAGATTTTTAACTCAGGTAAGACGGGGAATTACAGCTTTTTCAGTAATGGTTTAACAGATATTGCAAGTAAAAATCGTAACTTAGCTCTGCTTTTAACTAATAAGCTGATTGCTCATCTCAAACAGGAAAGAATAATCTTTCAAAAATTCATAGAGTATTGCTCTAGCTCAGTTAATGACAGAATTCTATCTATTCCCTTTCAGATAGAACACTGTGCACTGCAAGAAGATTGGGTCAATGCAATTTCGAGATTAAAGGAAGCTATTAAGTTCAATGTTTTTCTTCCCTTTGATTGTAAAAAGATGCTTGCAGTTTTTTATTGTGCTTTGGCAAAACAATATGAAAGTAAAGGAAATTTTAAAGAGGCTGTGAAGTCTTTATTTAGGGCACAAAGTTATTGTGTAACTTTTCAACCTATCAATTATTTAAAGGCAGAGTTGTATATTAGGCTTGGAAAGATCAGAAAAGCTTCTGCAGTACTAGAGGCGGAGTACACAGTAAACCCTACTCCTCAATCAGCTAAAATTTACATCAGTTTGAATAGTGAAGGTGCTGAGAGGTTATATAACTTACGCCCCGATTATTATTTTAGTTATTGTTTACTTGCTTCATCCTCAATTAGTTCAGGTAAATACGATCTTGCAAGTCAATATCTAAATACTGCTATAAAAAAAGCTAATTACATGTCAATCTACCTCATTATGGTGCAGCTCAAGGTTGTGTTACAAGAGCAAGATCAGACAATTTATTGGCTAAGCAAGATGGGCTCAGAAGCTTTGCCTGATCCGTGCTGGAAGTGTAAGAATTGTAATAAAGAACTAGAACGATGGGATTATAAATGTTCAAGCTGCAATGGCTTTAATTGTGTATGTTATAGTTAGGTTAGTGGTGATTCTAGGCACAAGATCTATGAACCAGTTTCAACTACTGATTCAAAGCAGTCTTGTGCATTGCTGATTTTCTTTTCATTTATGTTGATATATTTCAAGGTAGTAGTTATGCTAATTTTGTAAATTAATTTTGTTTTTATGAAAGATTACAATCTAAAGACTTTGCTTTATCAATATAACGAAACAGGACCTTTTTAGTAAGTTCAAAATCTTCCAAGGTATCTCCTTCGCACCTTGCTGTAATGCAGTTTTGTGTATTTGATACCCTAAGGAGCCACCATCCTTTATTATCGTTGCCGGTTACTTTAATACCATCAAGATCTGAAAATGCAATATTTTGTTGCTCTAGTGTTTTCTTTATTAATTCAATTATTTGAAATTTTTTTTCATCTTTAACCACAATCTTCACTTCATGGGTGATATATAGCTTTGGTAAATCCTCAATCATCTGAGATAGGCCCTGACTTTGCTTAAGTAAAATGTCAATGGCCTTAATAGCAGAATATAGTCCATCATCAAAACCTAGCTCGGAGAAGAAAAAATGCCCACTTAATTCACCAGCAAACTTTGCTCCTTCCTCTACCATCTTTTTCTTAACTAGTGAGTGCCCGGTGGCACAGGTAACCACCTGCCCCCCTAACTTGCTAACGAAATCATGCACTTTCATACTCATTTTTACATTGGCAATAACTTTGCTGCGTGGACATTCCTCTAATACTTCACGTACAAAAATCATAAATAAATGATCATTAGAAACAATACTGCCTTTATTATCAATTAAGCGTACCCTATCACTATCACCATCGAGTGCAATGCCAAGATCACATTTGTCTTGCTTTACAATATCAATAAGTTGAACAAGATTTTTTTCTTCTATGGGATCTGGATTATGCAATGGAAATACTCCATCTATAGAGTTATTGATTATAATATGTGTATGGCCAGGTAAGATTGTTTCAATATACCTTAAGATTCCACTTGCTGGACTATTTCCACAATCCCAGGCTATCTTTAGTTTTTGTGTAGAATTGTTCTTTACCGCACTTTTTAATACGCGAATGTATTGGCTATATATATTTACATTGATTAAACTTCCAATTTTTGTACTGTTTTTAATTGAACTACTTATAATTTCCTTTGTTTCTTGATCTAAGTAAACTTTTTCACTACTGAAAAATTTAAAGCCATTATAGTCGCTTGGGTTGTGGGAGGCGGTTATTATAATGCCAAGGTCTGCCTGTGTGATTTGCGTTGCAGCGTAGAGCATAGGTGAAGAGCATAATCCAATGCGTATAACATTTGCTCCGGATAAAGTTAAGCCCCTAATTAATTCTTTTTCTATACTTGGTGAATCTATTCTACTGTCATAGCCTACACAAACATTAGCTACAGTCTGGCCAAACTTTCTGCCTATTTCATATCCATCGTTAATCTGTAGATCTTTGCCTACCACGCCCCTAATATCATATTTTCTTATAATGGTATTGTCCATACTATACTGCTCAGAGTAACTACTATATAGCATTATGGACAAGCGCTCAAGTTTCTTCTTTATTTACTCTCGTAATTAATTAATTTTTAAGTTAAAGATATTAATATTTTCTATATTCTCTAGAAATGTAAAATTATGCTAGAGGAGAACAGAGATTTCGTCTATGTCGGAAGAAAATGAAAATATATCTATTGAGGGTCAGAGTTTAGATGTAGATGAATGAAAGAAAAATAATATTTTAAGTTTTATTCAATCTTCTAGCAGCCTTCAGGGCACTATAGAGCAACTAGAAAGAAAAAATTTAGTCTAGCATTTTATTGATCTTTTGTACAAGAAAGAAGATGAGAATATTACAGAACAGGTAAATTTAAAGTGGAAAGGAGAATTTAAAAAATCAATAAATAAAACACATAAGAAATTTGAAACATTCTTACCAAGCCAAAAATTCTTAGCGTATTCGACAAAAGATAATAACTTTAACATTAGGTTTGAAAATAAAGAAGAATTAATAAAAATCAGTGATGTTTTAAGAGCTAACAATGAAGATTAGGTTTATCACATGTTTTTAGGAAAAGACAGTCAAATAGCTGCGTACAAGAAAAAGGCAATGAGAGGTACTATGATTTTACTGGCTTGGTCCATGCAAGATGACCATTAACTGGCAGGCTAAGGATCCTGAAGGGAATAGCATAAATTGTAGCATGACTGTGAAGGTAGGATCTGGTGGTATCCAAAGTGCTACTGGTGGGTTTGGTGTTTCGAAGTTCAAAAGTCCATTACCAGAAGGGAAAAAAAGTGAAATATTAAAGTTGGTTGAACAGAATAAAGAAGTTTTTATTAGTGGAAAAACTCTGTATAAAGCTTTTACTGACGTGGGCCAGAGTGTAGACGATTAGCAAATATCGAAGAAGGAAACGTTTACATGAAATCACCTACATCACCGCAATTGCCTACACAAAATAACAGTGAGTATTCTTTTCTCCTGGAAGCCTGTCCGCGTTTTCTTCGCGCAGAAGTTCTTTTTTCATTAATAGCGAGGTTAGCAGTGAAGATGAAATATATGAGAATGATTCATATAATAACAGAGAAGTGCATGAACGAGGGGAAATGAATTAGAGAATAGAGTAAAAGATTAGAAGAAAAGAACAAGCATCTTGAAGGGGAAAATAAAGGGTTAGAAGGCCATAATGGAAAAATAACAGAGAAAAGTGGTGAGAGGACAAATGGATTAATCAAGGAAAAGCAAATTTTGGAAAAGAAAGTTAAAAAGTTTAAAGCTGAATTGGAAAAAAAAGATAAAAGAATTAGCTAGGAAGGATTGAGACATTAAGGGATTAAAACGAGAGAAGGCATACTAGAACAAAGTCAAAGGGATAGAAATGCTGGAATAGCAGAATTGAAGAGTCAACTAAAAGAAGAAAAAAACGAGAGCCTAATCAACAGACAAGATTAACAAAGAGCTACGGAAAAGTTAGAGAAAGGTGAAGAAGTTAAGGAGAGAATGGGAAAGAATTGAAAGAAGCTAAAGCTCAATTAAATGTACTAGAGAAAGAAGTGAAAGAGATGACCGAAAACATAAAGGATGATTATAAACAACGCTTAGCAGAACTTTCATCAAAGCTAGACAAAGAGCGATTAGAGATTAAAACGATTAGCTGAAGGATTAAATAAACTGTGAAAAAAAGCTTTAGAGGAGGAATTTTAACAACCTAATACAGGTAAGAAGTTACCTGTAGGTAAAATAGAGAAGTAGATATAAGGTGAGGAAATAAGAAGTTTGAAAGAGGAAATCGAGAGAAAAATTTGGAGATAAAAAAGTTAAAGAAAAGTTTAGAGCAATTACAAGAAGAAAATGAGTAACTAGAACAAAAGCTACTAGGAATATCTTTAGAAGATCAAGAAGAGATTAGAAAAAAAGAAATGCAACTTTGTAAAGTCATTAGCTTATTCTTTGACGAAAAAAACAATTATCTTGGAACAAAGGTATTCGATCGAGCTTATCTTATTGATGGAGAAAGCGAAGGTGCCAATACAGTATTATTAAATCCAAGCTTAACTACCTGCTAAGAACTCAAAAATTAAACTAGACTAGGCTTAATCTGGTTGTTGTGACCTCTATCAATCGCATACATTATAAAACTTCTTGCACTACCTCCTTACCATCTTCAGTAAGTAGACGCTAGTATTTTTTCTGGTTATGTGTTGAAATGAAATGAATTTTGTGTTGTTTGAAAGAGAGAATATGGATGACAAAAAAATGACAATACATAACAATTCTCAGTATCATTAGAGGGTTTTTTGCTTAAAGATATATTTTATTTCATTTAGAATATTTTACTTGGTTTATTTGTAATATAGTGAATAAGTTACTGAAGAAATTTTACGGTATTATTTATTGTCTTTATCATGCTTTGATTGACACAATTTATAATGACGGGATGGAACATGCGGGATATTTATCATTTTTAATCTTGTTGTCGATATTTCCGTTTCTCATTGTCTTAATGGCTTTGGCGTCAACATTTGCGAATTTCTTAGACCAATATAACATTGGCTGGACATTTATAATTGACAACATGCCACAGGACATTTTAGCATCTTTAATGCCGCGCATTAGGGAGATAATATCAGGGCCACCACAAAGTTTATTAACTTTAGCAATTGTGGGTGCTATTTGGACTGCTTCGTCGACAATTGAAGGGTTAAGAACGATATTAAATAAAGCCTATAAAGTTCCGGTTTCGCCTCCTTATGTATTAAGGAGAATATTAAGTATATTACAATTCTTAATAATTACGTTTATTATAACTCTAACTATAGTATTTTCTACATTAGTGCCAATGCTAATCGATTTTTCTTACCATGGGCTAAGTTATACTAGGTATCTTCTCATTGAATTCGTACTTTTCATAGTAGTTTCCTGGCTATACTTTATGCTGCCCAACATAAGACAAAATGTGTCAGATGTATTTCCTGGATCTTATATAGCTGTTATGCTTTGGACAGTTTCTGCTTCAGCTTTCAAGCAATACTTAAGAGCCTCCTTTGACCAACTGGATTTAATATACGGAAGCTTGGGTGGCGTGGTAGTGTCATTACTGTTTTTTTATATGGTGAGTTTAATTTTTATATATGGAGCAAAGTTTAATTTTCAGCTAAAATGTTTTAATGGATCTCGCTAAGGGAAAAGAAATGGGTAAGTTAGAAGGCAAAATAGCTTTAATTGCCGGGGCTTCAGGTGGAATGGGATCAGCCGTTGCAAAAAGATTTGTGAGGGAAGGTGCATATGTAATTTTGATTTCGAGGTCTATTGATAATCTCAAGCAGCTATATGATGAAATCGAAAAGCTTGATGAATTCAAAGAGGGTTCTGTTAAGCTAATTCAGCTTGATCTTTTGGACTTTGAAAACGTAAAGATATTGGCAAATATGATAGAAAGCCTAAAATTATCAGAATCTGGGGCGCTTGATATATTAGTTGCATGCACTGGAATTTTAGGTAAATTGAATCTTGTTCATGACTGCGAGCTTGAAGAGCTACAGAATGTAATGAATACAAATTTTACTGCCAATTGGTACTTACTAAAAAACTTAGATCCAGTACTAAAAAAATCCAATTCTGGAAGAGTGATATTCATGACCTCAGAAGTGACGCTTTCTCCTTCTTCTTATCCATATTGGGTACCTTATGCTGCAAGTAAAGCTGCACTGGAAATCATGGTAAAGATATATGCATCTGAGACAAAACATACAAAATTGTGTGTGAATGCTGTGTATTCAGAAGGGCCTGTTGATAGTGAAATGTATAAGCAAGCATTTCCCGGAAAAGATATATCTGAATTGATATTACCTAATAAACTAACAGACAAATTTGTGGAGCTAGCTTCTGAGGATTGCAGCATATCAGGGCAAGTTTTGCCACTAAGTAAATCCCTTGAATAAATTGCGTGAACATTGTGTTTTGAAATAAACATTTAAAATTACCTGCAGTCGTTAGGCCTAAAGCATGCTATACAGGCATTGTAAAAGTAGTGAAATATTGTAGGAATTTTGGGAATGTGATGTTCTACTACAAAGAAATGATATCAAAATTGCCAAGAGAAGAGCTGGGAAAAATGGATGGGGCTGTTGACGTAAATTATAGAGTTAGCAAATTTACGGGGAAAATGTTTTCAATTTATTGTTGTATAGCATACTAGAGAAAAATGAGATGAGCTTGCGGATAATTGGAGGAAAATTATCGCCGCATGTTCAACTTAGATACACGCCATTCATCAGTAGCAAGCCGCTTAAAAACAATACCTGTTGAGTACTTTAAGAGGATTTTTCTATTCATGTTGTAGAGTTTTTGTAGCCCGGGGGAATCAACGAAAGTTGCTGATTATAGATTCAACGACACTTCAACTATCAAGTAAA
Source organism: Wolbachia endosymbiont strain TRS of Brugia malayi (assembly GCF_000008385.1). NCBI lineage: Bacteria > Pseudomonadati > Pseudomonadota > Alphaproteobacteria > Rickettsiales > Anaplasmataceae > Wolbachia > Wolbachia endosymbiont of Brugia malayi. Next base: position 621,745 of record NC_006833.1, on the reverse strand, counting down.
TTACTACGGCTTGGTATTTCCTGCAGAAGCACGAAATATTGTAAAGAGACGTGATAAAGTGCACTGTTGCAGCAGATGGGAGGTTTGAAAATTGTTTGATTTATGTACTCAGGCAGAAAGTTTTTCGGATTATAAATCGTTCCGGGAAATGATTTTAAATCACGGTCAAGAGTCAATTTGCTGTTTGACCGTGAGCTATAAAAACGTGCTCCTTTTGAGGAGTTTTTAGGGAAAAATGTATATTTTATCAATCATGGCAATGACAAATAAAATGGTTCGTATTCATGCAAAGACTACAGGTGTACAAACGGAAACGCTTGAACTGACAGAAAATATGATAGTCCAGTTAGTGCAAAAGGTTCGGCGTTTTTGCAGTTTGAAATCAGGCCAATTAAAACAAAAAACCAAGAAAGTGGTGAGATTCTCACATTTTTAACCAATATTTACGAAATATCTGTTGAGGAAATTTGTGCTTTTTACAAAAAGTACTGGTCAATAGAAGTTTTTTTCAAATTTATTAAGCAAAAGCTCAATACCAGGCATTTTCTTAGGTACAGCAAAAACACAATTTTTGTTACATTGTATATGATTCTCATCACCTCTGTTTTATTAATGAAATACAAGAAACGCAGTGAAGTCAAGAGTTACAAGTTTGCAAGGAGAGCGTTTATAAATGAACTTAGGCTCGAAATCTTAAAATCTGTCATTGAATATTGTGGTGGAGACCCAGAAAAAGTCTACAATTATTACCTTTATTCTTTTCCATAAGTAATGTTTGTACAGCTGTGTGCTTGGTACTGGAATCAGGTTGTTTTTTTCTAAATCCCAGCGTCATATGCTGAAATGACACCCTACTTTTTCTGGATCTCAAGTTTGGGCGACCTCTCTCTTAAATTGCTTTAGCCATAAACATTAAGAAATTTACTAAATAAAAAAAGGCAAAAGAATCCCCGTGGTCGGCTAGTTATTTACATTTAACTTTGAAACATGGCATTCTCCTATTCTAAATGCTTAATAACTGCAACTCAGTTGCTTTTGAACTGCAATCAGTCTAAATTATAAGCGTTAAGAAATTTACCAAGTAGCACCGGACGGAAGAAATCTGTCAAACCAGGAAGAAGCTCCTTAATTTAAGTTTTTAAGAACCCCAGAGGCAATTACTGCTACTACAAGAAAGTTAGCACGTATCTTCTATCAAATGTTGAAATGTGGACAAGGATATGTGGAAAGAGGTATAAGCTACTATGAAACACGTTATAAAAAGAAAGTGTGAAAAATTTGATCAAAAGGGCACAGGAATTTGGTTATATGTTGGTTCAACAAGAGGAGTTGGTTGAAGAAGTTTCTTAGGAAGAAAAAGGGCAAAAGAAACCCTAGTGATATCTCTTGTAGGAACTTGACATTAATGTCTTATATGCTTGGTAAGTAGTCAACCTTGGAATTATAAATATCCATAACGTCACGATAAGGGTAATGCAGAAGTTTTTCAAATAATTTCTTTATAAAAAAAGAAGATTAGTTGATTTTTGAACTAATTCTTAAATAAAGACAAAAAGAACAATGCAATGTGAGTTGTTTACTGTTCTCTCAAAAACTTGGCGCTTATTACATTACTTAATAAGCGAGATTCAGCTAACGTAGATAAAAATTTATAAAGACATGGAGTGTCTATATAAGAAAAATTAAACATAACACACCTAGTTTAATAATGTGCTTTTGTCACTTAAATAAAGATTAAGGATAAATTTTAGGTCTAAAACATCCCCATATAAGGGTTCTTAAGGCCTGTAAAATGGGCTTTCTATTTCTTTGGATAGACACGTTATTATGCGCTTAGCGTGCTGCTAAAAACTGATTTGAGTGCAAAAATTCTATTATATAATTTATTTAACCACATATGAAAATTTTAGTTTGATTAAAACGGATAAAATCTGTATTACTGTTTAATATAGCTGAAAAATAAAATGATCCCGTAGCTCAGCCGGTAGAGCAACTGACTTTTAATCAGTGGGTCGCGCGTTCGATTCGCGCCGGGATCACTAAGGTCTCGGGAATCATAGTGAAAGAACAGGACAAAATATTCACTAATTTGAGTGGTAAAGAAACTCCACTACTCAAGGGTGCAAAAAAACGTGGTAGTTGGCAAAAAACAAAAGAATTATTGGATTTAGGGTCAGAAAAAATTATTGATGAAGTAAGAAAATCTGGCTTAAGAGGTCGAGGGGGTGCAGGATTTTCTACTGGTCTTAAATGGAGCTTTATGCCCAAGAATCCTTCAAAAGAGCAGCCAACATACTTAGTAGTCAATGCGGATGAATCAGAACCTGGTACATGTAAAGATAGAGATATATTGCGGTATGAGCCACACAAGTTACTTGAGGGAGTTCTCTTGGCTAGCAGAGCAATTAGTGCATCTGTTGCATATATTTACATTAGGGGTGAATTTTATAATGAATATTTAGTTTTAAAACAAGCACTTGAAGAAGCGTATAAAGAAGGCCTAATAGGAAAAAATGCATGCAAATCAAGTTATGATCTTAACGTGTTTATCCATAGAGGTGCAGGGGCTTACATATGTGGAGAAGAAACAGCTCAGCTTGAATCGATCGAAGGAAAAAAGGGCTTTCCCCGTATGAAGCCTCCATTTCCTGCTGGTGTTGGACTTTTTGGCTGCCCAACCACGATAAACAACGTTGAGACTATAGCTATGGTTCCAGACATTCTGTATCGTGGAGGGGAGTGGTTTGCATCTCTTGGCAAACCAAATAATACTGGTACTAAGATCTTTTGTGTTTCAGGGCATGTAAATAACCCGTGTAATGTTGAAGAGGAACTTGGAATTCCGCTACGTGAGTTGATTGAAGAATATGCGGGTGGAGTACGAGGAGGTTGGGATAACTTACTTGCTGTAATACCTGGTGGGTCTTCAGTATCATTAATTCCAAAGTCTATATGTGATATTATTAAAATGGATTTTGATTCATTAAGAGCAGCACAGTCAGGGCTTGGTACTGCTGCTGTAATAGTGATGGATAAATCGACTGATATAATAGCTGCAATAGAGAGGTTATCGCACTTCTATATGCATGAATCATGTGGACAGTGCACACCATGTCGCGAGGGTACTGGATGGATGTGGAGAATTATGAAAAGAATGGTAACAGGAAATATTAAGCATGGTGAAATAGATAAATTACTTGACCTTACAACTCAAATAGAAGGCAATACAATTTGCGCACTTGGTGATGCTGCAGCTTGGCCAATTCAAGGATTAATCAGACATTTTCGCCACGTTATCGAAGAGAGAGCAATTACTAAACTCTCTGTTTATTAAAACAAGAGCTTTTGTCACCGTCACTGATTTCTACTTGATCTTGCAATCCTTTCAATTTCACTAATGGAAAGACCAGTAAACTTGACAATAGTGTTGGTGTCAACATTATCAGCCAGCATTGCCTTTGCTACTTCAATTTTTCCTTCTTCTATACCTTCCAAGTTTCTGTTCAAGGATAGCTTCCTCTTTGTACAGATCCATTATTCTTTCTTCATACGCTGTTTAGGTCCTTTTCATCCCAGTGAAACTTGTTTAACTCATCATATGCTTAATTTATTATTAATACTTCTCCTGCTATCTTCTTTAAATTTTTATCTGTTGTTTCTTCTGCATACTTAAATAAAGAAACACCAGCGTTCTACTATGCTTGTTAATTGGTCTACTTTACCTTTAGGAAATTTAGATAGTTCAATGAATACGAATTGAAAATCTTGTAAATCATGCTCATTAGTTTCATCGTCTCTTATGGTATGGCTAGATATATAATTGGACTCATCGGGAAATAAAGTACAATTTGATATTGTAATAAAGAAAATCTTTTGTGTAAATTATGATATCCACCAGATTGCCTTGAGAAGCTTTGGCAACGTAATATTGAATACGTTTTTCAAAGTCCTTGTCACGAGTGAGCTCCACTTCAACCACAAACTTATTACCAACAGAATCCTTGCAGAGAACACCAACCATGCTTTGTTTCTCAGAAGCAAATTTAGAATTCATAATGACGCTGATGAATTCTATTTCTTGCATAGTATTAACTTCAGTATACCCTAAAACATCGCTCAAAAATGGACAAGAATATTCTTATTTCTTCCGTGCCAAAGATCTTCTTGAAAGTCAGGTCCAATTTTGGTAAGGAATTTAGAAAGTGCTATAATAAATTAACTTAAATGGTATTAATAGTAATACACTATTTTTTCCAAATATTCAATCTTACTTGCACCAAATTTCAAGATGCAAGCAGTTTTCTTTTTAATTTAAAACAAAATCTGTTTTAAATTAATGGAGAGCTTAAGAAAGATAAAGCCAATCCTTGATCGCCCTTAAAAATTATAAAATGTAGTCGTTTATTTAAATAAGAACTAGTCAAAGGTTTTATTTAGTAAATTCTGCTACTTGGTAGTCAGAGCTAAGAAATATTGATTTCCTTCCCGTTTAGGTGCTGATTCTATTTTTGCAATATCCTCAGTGTCCCTAATTAGCCGTTCTAATTTTTCCAGCCCAACTTCAGTATTTATCAGCTCTCTACCTTTAAATTTCATTGTAACTTTAATTTTATGTCCATGTGTAAGAAAATCCCTTGCGTGACGCAATTTTGTTTCATAGTCATGATCACCAATGTTGGGACCTAGTTTAATTTCTTTTATAGTTAATGTTTTTTGTTTCTTTTTCGCCTCACTTGCCTTCTTTTTTGCATCATACTTTTGTTTGCTATAATCCAGTATTTTACATACTGGAGGAATTGAATCAGGTGCAACTTCCACCAAGTCTAAACCGACGTTTTGTGCAAATGTCAAGGCTCTTCCTATTGATACAACTCCAACCATTTCGCCATTATGGTCAACTAAACGTACCTCCTTAGCTGTAATGAACTCATTAATTCTATTTTTTTTAACTTGCAAGTTTTAGCTCCCTTAACTTAAATTAATACTTTCTTTAATAGCAGTTTAACAGCCTTTTCACAAGAAGAAGACTCCTGCTTCTCTGATCCTAAATTTCTCACTGATACAGTTTTGCTTGCAACTTCATTTTTGCCTACAATCCATAATATAGGCACCTTGTTTGAACTATGCAAGCGTATCTTATAACTAACTTTCTCATTGGTTAAATCGGTCTTAACCCTGACACCTTGTTCTTTTAAAACGTTACTAATTTCTGTGGCATAATTGTCAGCTTCATTTGTGACGGTTAAAATAACAAGTTGTGTTGGAGCGAGCCATAGCGGAAATTTTCCTGCATAGTGCTCTATTAAAATTCCAATAAAACGTTCAAAAGTTCCAAGGATTGCTCTGTGCAACATAACAGGGTGATATTTTTGTCCGTCTGCTCCTATGTAAAAGGCCCCCAGACGTTCTGGTAAAATGAAGTCAACTTGCAGCGTTCCACATTGCCAACTTCTGCCTATTGCGTCTTTCAAAATAAACTCTAACTTTGGACCATAGAATGCACCTTCACCCGGGTTAAGTTCATAACTGAGTCCTGCTTCTTTAACGGCTTCAAGCAACGCTTTTTCAGCTCTATCCCACACTTCATTGTCTCCTGCTCTAACATTTGGACGGTCTGAGAATTTCACAGAAATTTCATTGAATCCAAGCTCTGAATATACTTCTTTTAAAAGAGCACAGAATTTTACAGTCTCAGAATTAACTTGTTCTTCCATGCAAAAAATGTGTGCGTCATCTTGTGTAAAACCGCGTACTCGCATTAGTCCATGTAATGAACCTGAGCTTTCATTCCTATGGCACATGCCGAATTCTGCCATACGTATTGGTAAATTACGATAGCTTCTTGTATAAGAGTTAAAAATCTGCACATGGCAAGGGCAATTCATGGGTTTTATTGCTAGTTTTTTACTCTCAGATTCGTCAACGATAAACATGTTTTCACGAAACTTATCCCAATGCCCTGATTTTTCCCACAACTCCTTGCTTACTAAGATAGGAGTTTTTACCTCAGCATAGCCATTGTTTATTAATTTTTTCCTTATGTAAGACTCAAGAACGTTATATAAAGTATATCCCTGTTCATGCCAAAAAACTTGTCCAACAGCTTCCTCTTGAATATGAAACAAGTCCATATCCTTAGCGATTCTGCGATGGTCACGTTTTTTTGCCTCTTCCAGACGTTTAAGATAAATGTTTAGTTCGTCTTTGTTTCGCCATGCAGTACCATATATTCGCTGCAACATTGGGCCCTTTACATTGCCACGCCAATATGCTCCTGCGACTTTCATGAGTTTAAACGCTTTAACTCTGCTAGTTGAAGGAGAGTGTGGACCGCGACATAAGTCAACAAAATCACCTTGTCTATAAACAGTTAGATCTTCGCTCTCTGGTATGGAGGAAATAATATCAACCTTGTATTTTTCACCTATACTACTAAAAAAATTAATTGCTTGCTTACGGGCCCAAACTTCTCGAATAAATCTGTGGTTACTTTTTATAATTTCTTTCATTTTCTTTTCTATTGCAGCAAGATCGTCCGTGGTAAAAGTATGATCTATAGCAAAATCGTAGTAGAACCCGTCCTGAATTGTTGGGCCGATAGTAACCTGGGCATTAGGAAAGAGCTCTTTCACTGCCTGAGCCATTATATGAGCAGCATCGTGCCTTATTATATCCAAACCCTCTTCATCATTAAGTTGTATCACATCTATTTCTGTATCAGATTCAATTTCACGTGAGAGATCATACAACTCACCGTTTACCCTTAAGGCAATTGCTTCCTTTGAAATATCTGGTTGTAGTATATCAAAACCAGTAACTCTACTACTATATTCTTCTACTTTTTGTTTTGCTAAAAAAGTAATTCTGATCATAAGTGGAACTCTTGTGTAATAAGCGGAGGTCAGTATTTGCCAGTATGTGACCACGTTTTTTTCTGGATCCCAGTGTCAAGCACTGGGATGACATGAGAGGATGCTGGAATAACAGAGGTCTAATATTGTAAACTTCTAGCATTAGTGGTACGATACATCCTTTTTTAGTCTGAGTGCTATTGCTTCTTCCCAAATTTCACCATTACGCAATAGCTTTTCTTTATTATACATTAGCTCTTCTCTTGTTTCTGTTGCAAACTCAAAATTAGGACCCTCGACAATTGCATCAACAGGACATGCCTCCTGGCAAAGCCCACAATATATGCACTTTGTCATATCAATATCATAACGCGTAGTGCGGCGGCTACCATCTTCTCTTTCCTCTGCTTCAATAACTATTGCTTGGGCGGGGCAGATAACTTCACATAGTTTACAAGCTATGCACCGTTCTTCACCGTTTGAGTATCTACGCAATGCATGCTCGCCACGAAATCTTGGGCTTAGTGGACCCTTTTCCATAGGATACTTAAGCGTAACCTTCGGTTTAAACGCATACCTGAGGGTAATAATAAATCCTTTGATCAACTCTACGAAGGACCAATACCAAGCTAGTTTCTTGAGCATAAAGTATTTAAAGCTTATGACAGTAATTATAAATCATGTTACCAGTTTTTAGAAGGCTTTTTTCTTATGCTCGATTTTCAATTTTGGTAGCTATTAATTATATTTGAATCAATTGCCTTCATCCCTACAACATTATATCCTGAATCAACATGTAAAATTTCTCCGGTAGTACCACTACTTAGGTCACTTAATAAATATAGTGCTGCTTTTCCAACATCCTCAAGAGTAGTGTTGCGTCTAAGAGGAGAATTATTTCTGTTCCATTCTGATATGAAGTGAAAATCACTTATTCCAGAAGACGCTAAAGTTCTGATTGGACCAGCAGAAATGGCATTTACTCTGATGTTTTGTGGACCCAAGTCACATGCTAGATACTTTACACTTGCTTCAAGTGCTGCTTTACACAAGCCCATGACGTTATAATTTGGCATAACTTTTTCAGCACCATAATAAGATAAAGTAAGTAAACTGCCGCCATTTGGCATCATTTTTTCAGCCCTCTGTGCTAAGGCAGTGAAAGAATAGCATGATATATTCATTGCATTTTGGAAATTGTTCAGTGAAGTATTAACGTACTTGCCGCTTAATTCGTTTTTGTCAGAGAATGCAATTGCATGTACCAAAAAATCAAGGGTACCCCATTTTTCTTCTATTGACTTGAAAACATCATCTATAGTTCCTTCATTTGCAACATCACAGTTTAATACTAGCTCCACATTTAATTCAGCTGCTATTGATAATAATCTCTCTTTTACTATTTCATTCTGGTAAGTGACTGCAGATTCTGCACCATGCTCTGAGAGAGTTTTTACTATACCGTACGCTATCGATCTCTTGTTTATTATTCCAGTTATTAATCCCTTTTTGCCTTGTAGTAGACTTATTGCCATAAAACTATCTGTTTTTTACAATTTAGAATATTAACTAGATAAAGTCAACTGTGGTTAAAAGTAATGTTTGTGGTCAAATTGAGTATATATCGACCTTGCATTGGATATAAGTTTTGGTAAATAGAGTAGCTAAAATCTTGAGGATTTCTTTTTCTCCTTAGGGTTATTGAAAGTAACAAACTCCTTTATTTAAAACCGAAGTTTTGCTATCCTCACATTTTAATAATTTAAAATTAATGAATATAAACAAAAACGAATTTTTATTTCTTCCACTTGGAGGGGTAGGCAGGATTGGGATGAATGTTAACCTGTATCATTACCGAGGCAAGTGGATTATGATTGACCTTGGTATTGGTTTTGCCGATGAAACTATGCCAGGTATTGAGCTATTAATTGCTGATGTAAGTTTTATTGCTCAAAGGAAGAAAGATTTGCTTGGAATAATAATTACGCATGCACATGAAGACCACTGCGGTGCAGTGCCTTACTTGTGGAAAGAGTTACAATGTCCCATATATACAACAAAGTTCACAGCTAATTTTCTCAAGGAAAAACTGAAGGAATTTCGGCTGGAAGGTATGGTATCTGTGAAGGAGGTGGATATAAACGGCAGTATAAATTTAAGTCCTTTCACTGTTGAGTTTATAAATGTAACTCATTCAATTCCTGAAGCACATTCAATATTAGTTAGCACTGATGTGGGCAGCGCGCTTCATACTGGTGATTGGAAATTCGATCAAAAACCTATTGTTGGTTTAACTTCTAATATAAGTCGTTTAAAAGAAATTGGTGATAAAGGTAATCTGCTTGCAGCAATTTGTGATTCAACAAATGTGTTAGGCAAGCATAATCCTGAATCAGAAAGTGAAATTTATAACAATATTTATAATATAATAAGGCGGTCTAAAAAACTAGTTGCTGTGTCGTTATTTGCTTCAAACGTGGCACGGATTGAAACGATAGGCCAAGTTGCAAAGGTACTAGGTAGAAAAGTGGTTTTGCTTGGTAGGTCCTTGTGGAGAATAGTAAGAGTTGCACAAAATAGTGGGTATTTAACCGATTCTGTTGAATTTTGTGAAGTAAAAGATGTGGCAGATTTGCCAAGGGAAAAGTTATTATTAATCTGCACTGGTTGCCAAGGCGAGCCAATGGCGGCAATCTCAAAACTTGCTAATAAGAGTCATCATGCATTTAAAATGCAACAAGGTGATACAGTAATTTTTTCGTCAAAGATTATTCCTGGTAATGAAACTCGTGCACATGTTATATTCAATGCTTTCATTGAAATGGGAGTGGAGATTGTTACTGAGAAAACAGAATGTGTTCATGCTTCTGGACATCCAGTCAAGGCAGAGCTAAGAGAAATGTATTCTTTGATAAAACCTAAAATGTCTATTCCAGTCCATGGTGAGTATATTCATACGCATGCACATGTAAAATTTGCTAAAGAGTGTGGTGTGGAAAAAGCAATAATGATTGCACCGGGTGATATTGTTAACTTGGAGAACGGAAAGAAAGTTGATTCAATTAATGTTAACTATTTTGGTGTTGATGGTATTTTGCTACGTCATCCGGGGAGTAATGTTATAAGAATGCGTAAGAAGATGAGGGATGCTGGAACTATTGTAGTGACAGCAATTGTAAACAAGAGAAATAAATTGCTGGCTAAACCAAAAGTATTTGCGCCTGGTGTTTTAGAAGCAGTAGAAGATGCAGCTATCATACAAAGGATCATAAAGGCGGTTGAGTCAGCATTTAATTTACAGTCGACAAAAAAAGTAAGAAATAAGATTGAGAGCTTAATATTTAGTATCTTAAAGGAATATTTACTGAAAAGACCTATAATTGAGGTCCAGATAGAACAGGTATGAAATAAACCTCTTTTTTTAACCATTATTTAAGTAAGAGGTTAACAATGTACTCCTTGTCATTTCAGTATGTGGCGCTAAAATCTAGAAACAAAGGACCTGTGTCAAGCATACAGCTGTACAAGCATTGTGTTTGAGTTTACCAGGAGGGTGTCATCCCAGTGCGTGACACTGGGATCTAGAAAAATTGCTTGTGAAAAAGCGCACTGCGCAACATTTTCGATGAAATTACCAAAAAACTGAATTCCAGTGTCATATACTGGAATAACACCAGAAGCTGATGCCACGTGCTGTAATACGAGGATTTGAACAGTCGTGTATCAGCTACTTTCATGGCGTCATCTGTATGCAGTTTACCTTCAAAATAAACGCTTGCTGGGAGGGAGAAAGTCTAATGAATTTACTTGTTCAGCTAATATTACTTCTTCCGTTATTTATTTCTTATTTTACTAAAGCTGCTTTGTAGTTGATGTAAGAAAGGATAGTGTTGGTAATATCAGCTTTGTTGTGTCCAAATGTACATGCAAGACAAAGCTGGAAAGTGAATTAAGTGAAAGCATTACAAAAATGATTGAGAAAAATTTATCCAATTGCGGTTTATTTAATATAGAACAAGGCGTAGGGGCTATAAAATCATGTCATTCAAAAACCTTGGAAGAGCGGTATGTTAGTTACAGTAAGTTTAAACAAAGTATCTGGTAGTGCCTTAGAGCTATCATTTCATTTGTTTGATTCTTTTGTAAAAGGAGAGTTATTTACCCAGTCAGTTGTTTTTCCTGCAAAAGACTAGAGAAAAATTACTAATCTTATTTCGGATGCAGTACATGATAGATTAATTGGTGAAAAGGGGCATTTTAACACGAAAATAGAGTACATTGCAGAAGTAAAGAGATAGTAATTACAAGTCCATACGCAGAATTGCTGTTGTGAATCAAGATGAAAGCGATATAAAATACTTAACAAACGGCGATAAATTTGTGTCAATACTAGGGTTTCACCAAATGAGGAGAGTATTGTTTATATCTCATATTTGGATGGCAGAAGCTATATGATATGGAAGAGTTTAAAAAAAATACTAAATCAATAGTTGGTATATTTGAAGGTGTTATTTCTGCTCCTAGTTTTTTTCCTGATTGCAAATCTCTTCTCATTTCTCATTCATTTGGTGGTGAGACAAATATATTATCTTTAGGTTTAAGCAGTAAACGTACGAGAAAAATTACTAAAAGTTTAGCTATAAGTACTTCCCCATCTTTTTCTCCAGACCAGAAATACATGGTTTTTGGTTCTGATGTGAGTGGAAGTCAGCAACTTTACATTATTGATTTTACAAAAAAAAGTAAAGAATCTAAGAGAATTAGTTTTGGAAGTGGAGATATGCTACACCTGTTTGGTCACCAAAGCGTGGTCTTATAGTTTTTACAAAGATTCAACCAGGAAATTTTTATATAGGAATTATGAAGTCAGATGACAAAGAAGAACGTTTGCTTTCAGAGAAGCATAAATCAAATCCCAGCATGGCTGTCAAATGGCAGAGGAATATCTTTACAAAAACAGAATCACAGAGCAGTTCTAAACTGTATTTAGTAGACTTAGCAAAGAAAAGCCATAAAATAATTTCTACTCCTACAAGTGCCTATTTACCAGATTGGTCTCATTTTTGAACTACTGAGTTGCACATTTCTGACTATTACAGCATTGATTTATTGCTGCATTAATAAGATATCCTGTTACACCACCTGCTATAGCATCAGCAATTCCTGACAACACGGCTGTTACAACTGCTTCAATAGCAGCAATTTTATGTATAATTCCTATTATAGCCAGTTTGGCTCCTATAGCACTAAACAATAACGCTAGAGCTATAATTATCTATCTTCTTTCTGAAGATCGTTTTTATGGAGAGTTATGATCTGTTATAGGTGGCTAAATACCTTATTTTTTACTGGATGTGAATTGTTGTTAATTACATTTTCTTTGTGTTCATTAAATAGTTTCACAAGCTTACTTTTTCCTTTTGACTAGGCCAAATATGATGTACTAGTATTTAATTCTCCTTTTTCTATTTCACCGAAAAATTTAGGGTTAGCACTTCCCTTCAATAGTAATTTTGCTTTTTCAATATCGTGATCAGTTTTCTCATGATAGCTGTAGGCAATTGATTGTAACATCCTGTTTTTTGTCTATATAGATGCATACGGTAAGAGTATTTCCACCGTACTCTGACTATATTCTGTAGTACCGCTGATAATTAACCTTTCTTCTACATAGTCTACATCAATTTTAGCACCGTATTCAAATAGTGCCTTAGCAACATCATTTTTATTTTTCTTTAAAGTATAATTAAAGTGGTGAAGCCCAAATACCACATATATTATGGTCTGCTTCGTACTTAAAAAACAAATTTACAACATCAAGGTTACCTGGTGCACACGCAGCAGTAAAGGGTACCACAATAATCCCTCTAAGGGTTAATGTTAAGTTTTGGACATGGATCAACACTACTATTATAAACTGGTATTGAATTATTAGCGCTGTACTTGGATAGAAGTTTTTCAAGAAGTTCTATCCAAACCGATTCAGGATTATTACAAGAGTTTTCTACAATATAGTGTAATATTGAATTGCCAGTAAATATATCACAAATTTTAGTTTGTGCGTTGGTATCTTGAACTTTTTCTAACAGAGTTTTTGTTTTAGCTAGATCTCTATTGTCAAGAGCCTCAAATAAATCAACTTCTTCTTCACTTGAATGTGAACCATAGCGTTCTTTACGAAATTCTTTTATCTAATTTTTAAAATATTTAGCTAAACTGTTAACCAAATCATCATTAGACTTTTTACTGATGAATTCTTGTTCAACTTGACTTGTTAATATTCCGTATGCTATTGTTATTTCCTTAGTCTTTTCCGCTGTTTATTATAGTACCATTCCAATGCAAGTTTGTGATATGCCTTTTAGTCTCTTCTATACTTGCACTCTCTAATAATCCTAGTACTTTAAATGCCTCTTCGCATGTTTTTGGAGCCATAACTCTCCCTTGTTCAAATTAATTTAATGTAATATGCTATTTTTAGAAAATTCACCCAAGAAACCAAAGTAAAAGATGAGAGTTTAAAGACAGATTTCTTGCTTCACCAACTTGTATCTCATTTTATAATCCTCTGTGGTATCATCTAAATAGCTTACACTAGAAAAAAAAAGACCCAGACCTCTTGCTTAAACAAAAAAGTTTCATAACGAAAGTAGATTAGAATTTCAATCAACCTAAAAAAAGCAAAAGAACCCTTGTGGGTGGTTAGTTATATGTACTCAAATATAGGTGTTTTTTATTCTAAACGCTGCAGTTCGGCTGTTTTTTGCAACCAATCTAATATTAAGAAATTTACTAAGCAGGAAAAAAGGTAAGAAAAACCCAGGGTAACTAATATTAAATTCTTTCTGTTAATTTGACATTTTTTGCTGTCTTAACGCTTTTTAAGCACACTTCAGCTTATATAAGTAAGACCATAAAAGTCTTATAAAGGCATACGGTACGTGTAATGCGAAAAATTAAACATAAGATACCAAATACCCTAAACTTTTTGCCATTAATCTACACAGATTACAAAGATAAATAATTAGCTCCAATGCCATAATAAAGAGCTGGCAAAGTTTATCAAGTAGTTTTTTGCATTTCTATATGAGTCACTTGGATAACATCCTTAAGCACAGCTAATATTAACTTCCAATGTCGTACCTGAAGAAACCTCCTGGCCATTCTAAAAAATTTAATGCAGAGTACACTTTACTTTTAGCTTCTTCTAAAGTGTTTCCTTCTCCTACTATATTCAATACTCTTCCGCCATCGGAAACCCAATTGCCACTTTCATCCAACTTAGTACCAGCATGAAATACCAGTACACCAGGAATACTTTCAATTTTAGCTAGTCCTTTAATTATTTCTCCCTTTTGATAATCACCTGGGTAGCCTTTGCTTGCAACAACTACACAAACTGTAGCTTTGCTATTAAGCTCCACCGTTTTAGCACTTAACTTCCCTTTTGCAACTGACAACATTAATTCCAATAAGTCACAACTTGCATCAAACCTAGGTAACATGGATTGTGCTTCAGGATCACCAAATCTAACATTGTACTCAAGAAGTTTTGGACTATCTTTGCAAGTTATTAAACCAGCAAAAAGCACTCCTCGATAAGGGGTTCCCATGTTAGCCAATGCTTGAATTGTAGGATATATTATTCTTTGGATAATTTTTTGTTCCATATCCTTACTTATAATTGAAGGTGACGAGTATGACCCCATACCTCCAGTATTTCGACTGTCATTATTCTCATCAACTCTCTTATAATCTTTCGCACATCCAAGGGTTACTACTTTTAACCCATCAACAAGAGCAAAGAAGCTTACTTCCTCTCCAACTAAAAATTCTTCTATGATTATTTCTTCACCTGATTCACCAAATTTTTTCTCCACCAACATTGAGTCTATTGCTGAAAAAGCCTCATTTTCCGTATTGCATACTATTACACCTTTCCCTGCTGCAATTCCATTCGCTTTCACTACAAGTGGAAATTTTATTTTATTACTACGTACAAAACTTTTAGCTAATCTCTCGTCAACAAAACACTCGTACTTGGCAGTTGGTATGCCGTATTGCTTACATATTCCCTTGGTAAAGGATTTTGATGCTTCGAGTTTTGCAGCTGCTTGACTTGGAGCAAAAACATTTATTCCCTCTGCAACTAAGTTGTCAGCAAGCCCATCAATTATTGGTTGTTCTGGACCAATAATAACTAATTCTATATTTTCTCTCTTACAAAATCGTGTCATATCGATTGAATTTTGAATATTTATATTCACAAGAACTCCGAGATTTCCCATAGCTGGGCGGCCAGGAGTGATATATAACTCGGTTAAGATAGGAGACTTCTTTAAAGTCCAAAGCAAAGCATGCTCACGTCCACCAGAACCTATAACCAGAACCTTCATCTCCCCATTTCCTCGCTTTTGTACTTCAAAACTATTATTTGCTTATAACAGTACCATTACTGATGTATTTTTGCAACACATTTGGTATTGTAATCGACCCGTCAGGATTTTGATAATTTTCCATTACGGCAATAATCGTTCTTCCTATAGCTAAAGCCGAGCCATTTAAAGTGTGAACATATTTTTTTACCTTTTTATTAGCTTCTAAAGAGTATTTAGCGTTCATCCTCCTTGCCTGAAAATTACCACAATTTGAACAGCTCGATATTTCTCTATACCTATTTTGCTCAGGTAACCACACCTCTATATCATAGGTCTTTTGTGCAGCAAAGCCCATATCGCCGCTGCATAATAGTATTACTCTATATGGCAGTTCTAATCTTTTTAATATCTCTTCAGCAACACCTGTCATACGCTCAAGTTCATCATTTGATTGATCTTCAGTTGTGATACTTACCAACTCTACTTTACCAAATTGGTGTTGCCTTATCATGCCTCTCGTGCTTTGTCCTGCACTACCAGCCTCTTTACGAAAACATTCTGAATATGCAGTAAAACGAATAGGCAGTTTCTTTTCTTCTACTATTTTATCAGCAACCGAATTTGTTAAAACCACCTCACCTGTGGGGATTAATCTTAATTCGTCGGTAGTTAGATATGAATCATCAGAAAATTTCGGTAGCTGACCAACATTATACATAGCCTCATTTTTTACCAAGACTGGGTGATATACCTCAGTATAGCCAAATTCATTAACATGCATTTCAAGCATAAAATTTATTAGTGCTCGTCCAAGCTTAGCTAGCTGCCCTTTTAATATCGCAAATCTTGACCCAGAAATTTTTGCTGCTTGCTCGAAATCCATTAAACCTAACCTTTCTCCGAGTTCATAATGAGACTTTGGCACGAAATCAAATTGCCTCTTTTCTCGATATCTTCTCACCTCTAAATTAGAGTTCTCGCCTGCACCTATTGGTACACCCTGCACAGGGATATTCGGTAAATTAGATAAGATATTAACTAATTTATCCTTTTCCATTTGCTCTTTTAAGCTGATTGCTTCTATCTCATTTGTGATATTTTTTGATGACTTTATTTGCTTCTCACAAGGGCTCTTGCTCATTTTAAGCTCTTTTATTTTTTTTGTGATTTCGTTGCGTTGCCTATTTAAATCTTGCAATTTAGTGGTCAACAACCTTTTCTTGTGATCAACTTTTAGTATCTCTTCTGCAGAAAACTCTTTCATTCCCCTACTTTCCATTGCTTTTTCGAATTCTTCAGAATTTTGGCGTATATATTCTATATCATGCATACATTGCGCTACTACTGATATTGTTACTGTACTTTAAAAGCTTTTAATACTCAATATTTTTACACATAACATGAATGAATGCTAAGATCATCATGGTTGACTTTACCCTCAGAATTTGTTAAAATTTGGTTAACTTGCATTTACGGAATAAATATGTCAGGCTCTATAGAAGAGAGCACTTATCTTATTAAGCTCAAGGCCGGTGGAAAATTTGCTATTTACGCTTTTGGTATACATCTGGCAGTTATGTTTACCATTAGCTGTTTAGGATTGGCAATAGGATCTCCCCTCTTAATTTTACTGCTTGCTATGCTAAACTCTCGTCCTATAGTTTGGATTGTGATCGGGATAGCTCTTGCAGTAGCATATAAAATTATTGGAACTTTATACCACTTAGTGAGAGATTATATTAGTGGAAGAGGAGCAAATCAAGAAGATCAAAAGACTCTAAGTGAGGATAGTGGTATTAATAGTGAACATGGTTCAAGGGACGATAGTCGTAGAAGTTCTATTTCCATCGCTTCAAAAGATAGTGGTTTGGGTAGTAAAGAATTCAGTGAAGATTTACAAACCCTTGTACATCAGACAAACGGAGGTAAGTATGCTTACTGGCTACAGCAGCATGATATTGCTCACATTGCAAGGATTAAATATGGATATTCAGAAAGCTCTTCGGATGATGTATTTTTCTGTATTCCTGGCAATCTTGAAGCTTTGAATGAAAGGCTGATAGAATACAAAAGTAAGGTGGAACAGGAAGATCAAAAAGTAACGTTCGCTTCAGTGGTGAACTTAGGAAATCGTCATTGGACCACATTAGTTATTGCATATGATCCAGGCAATGGACAATTTAGAGCCTATTACTGTGATTCTTTTAGTGCTAAACTACCACGTTCTGGTAGTCAGCGTAGTAATATAGAAAATGCAAATGAAATTAAAAACGATTTAATGCTTCCTCTTAACAAGCAAGCTTGTGCGTTAAATACGCAAGGAAGAAAAGAAATGAGCAAAGATGTGCAAAAAACAGCACAAACGTGTAAGAAAAGGAAAGATGAACTAATTAACATTCCAATAAACACCGATAGTATAGTAAGTGCACTGGAAGCAGCCTTAGAAATTGGAAATGATGATATAAGAAGCTCCTCGATTAAGCAGCAAAATGATGGCTATAACTGCGGAATATTTGCATTAGAAAATGCTCATAAGATTACACAAATGTTTAAGGAGAATAAGTCATTTGATGAAATTGATGCAGAGCTATCGAAATACAAACCTGATTCAAAGCAATTGAAAGAGAAAAGAAAAGAATTTGCAGAAGCACTTATGAATGATACAGAATGGAAGGAACATTTAAAATACGGATTGTTATGTGATCTTCCGCCAAGTACACAAACATCTATTACTTTAAAAGAGCAAAATGTTCAAGCTTGTACACCATGGGTTTACAATGAGGAATTACCGTTAACTCCATGTCCCTGCAAATAGGAATTTTGATGATTGGTTCTCCGGTAATCTTAGCTCCAATGTCTGGAGTTACTGATTATCCATTCAGAAGCATTGTGAAGAAACTTGGTGCAAGTTTGTTAGTTTCAGAGATGATTGCAAGCAGAGCTATGATCATGCAAACTCGCCAAAGTATGCAAAAAGCAAAAGTTGATGAATTAACTGCTGTGCAGCTTGCTGGGTGCGAACCAGATATAATGGCGGAAGCTGCAAAATTAAATGAAGATATGGGAGCTAAAATCATAGATATAAATTTTGGTTGCCCAGTTAAAAAAGTTGTGAATGGTTATGCAGGATCAGCGCTAATGCGTAATGAAAAAAAGGCTGCTGAGATAATTGAAGCTGTAGTCAAGGCAGTGAACGTGCCAGTTACGGTGAAAATTCGTACCGGATGGAACAATGAAAACCGTAATGCTCCACGTTTAGCAAAAATTGCAGAGGATCTTGGAGCAAAGATGATAACTGTGCACGGAAGAACAAGAGCACAGCTTTATAATGGTCAAGCAGATTGGAAATTTATTAGAAATGTTAAAGAGCAAGTAAAGATCCCGGTAATAGTAAACGGCGATATTAAAAGTTTGAATGATATTCAAAATGCACTTAAAGAATCCAGAGCAGATGGGGTTATGATAGGTCGTGGTGCTTATGGTAGACCTTGGCTGATTAACCAAGCAATAAACTTTTTAAGTGGAAGTGAAGTTTCTGAGCCAACAGCTTCAGAGAAACTGAGCATCATACTTGAGCATTATGACAATATTCTTGAGTACTACGGAAATGATGCAGGAATAAAGATCGCCCGCAAACACATAGGTTGGTACAGTAGCGGGTTTAAGAACTCATCTGAATTTCGTGTGAGAGTAAATAACATGACAGATAGTATGGAAGTGAAAGAAAATATAGTTAGCTTCTTTAGTCAAGTATGAATTAGGTATACCTCAAGATTCCTCCGGTATTTTTATGCACTAAGTTGACTATAGCACTCGATTCTTTTTGAATTTCCTCTTCAATCAAGGTGTGAGTTGGAGAACAGAAAGTAACTGACAATGCTATAGACATTTTATTCGGTTCCATGTTATTTCCATGGTATACGTCAAATACGAAAACTTCCGTAATGAGCTCTGAGCTTTTTTTTACCATGTTAATTATTTTACCAACTTCTACATCCCTATTCACAATAAATGCAAAATCGCGCTTTACGCTTTGATGCTTATAATCGATAAATTTTTCTCTGCTTACAGGTAGGTTTCCCATATTTTCTAATATCATCTCAAAGCCTACAACTTTTTGTTTGATGTCAAAAAGGTCTAATATATTAGGATGCAACTCCCCAAAATAACCTGTTGCTTTATTCTTGAAAGAGAGAGTGCCTGACTTTCCTGGGTGGTAATATTCTTTTTCTGCTCTTTCTATTGTTAAATTTCCATAACTAACATTAAAAAGCTCCAAAGCTGCTATTAAATCAGCCTTTGCATCAAAAACATCTATTTTCCTATCAGTATTATAATGGTTTCGCGGCAAATTATTGCCTGTTCTTATTCCACTTAAAGAATACTTAGGTTGGTCGAGACTATCGTAAACTGGTCCGATCTCAAAAATTGCAAGATCAGACATTCCATGGACGATATTGTCAGCAGTAACTTGCAACAAATTTGGAACGATACTTGGCCTCATTATATTGAAGTTATTATTAAATGGATTGTCGATGATAAATAACTTATTTGAGTAGCCAAATTTTTCAGCTATCGATTCACTCATAAATGACCAAGTGAACACTTCATGAAATCCTCTGCTTATCATCAAAACACGCAAGTTATCGTGTGTATTAATTTCTACCTCAACGTTGTCTATTAGTGGTTCCTCTTTTATTTTATCATATCCATATATTCTTACTACCTCTTCAACTAGGTCAGCAGGTATGGTAACATCCGATCTCCAGCTTGGTACTTTTACATTCCAATTATTCTCAGTTTTTTTATCAGTGCTAAATCCTAATTTTGTTAAGATATCAAACATCTCGTCAGGCAATACAGACACACTTCCAAACTTGTTTACATCTTGATAATCAAAACTCACCTTGGTATCAGCCTCATCCAAACTGCCAGCAAACACTACGTTTGAGGCTTTTCCACCACACAAATCAACAATCATCTGAGCTGCAAAATGGAGCCCATCAAGAATAAATCCAGGATCAACTGAACGTGCAAATCTGTAACTTGAGTCTGTGGAAATATTGAGTTGCCTTGAAGATTTAGTAACAGAGATAGGATTAAACCAAGCAGATTCTAAAAAGACATCAGTAGTTTCAAGTGTACATTTACTGCACTTACCGCCTATAATTCCAGCAATTGCGTGAATATTATTATTATCAGAAATAACGCTTATATCATTATTTAATAAGTACTCTTTACCATTTAAACCAGTAAATTTTTCTCCATTGTTTGCTTTGCGTACTATGAGTTTCCCTTCTATTTTTTTCGCATCATACGCATGCATCGGGCGACCAAAGGACATCATAATATAGTTAGTAATATCAACTATTGCAGAAATGGAACGCATTCCTACTGATTCCAGCCTATCTTTTAACCATCTTGGGCTCTCCTTATTTCTCACATTGGAAATGTATACTCCACTAATAAAGCTCTCACCATCGATGACCTTAACATTTATAGAAGAGCTCCTTGTCATTCCAGACTTGGATCTATCTTGGATTCCAGTATCATGAGCTGGAATGGCGCTAGAATAAATTAAGGAATTTAATGTTCCAATTCCAGTTGCTGCCAAGTCTCGAGCTATTCCATGTACACTCAGGCAATCTCCACGATTTGTGGTGACATTTATATCGATTACAGGATCACAATTGAAAAATTTATTCCCCACTTTATAATCATCAGAGAGTTCAATTATTCCTTTACTTTTCTCTTGAGCCAGCATAAGCTCAGAAGCGGAACAGAGTATTCCTTCACTTAGCACCCCTCGTATTTTTGTGGGCTTAATTGTGAAATTACTTTCTGGCAATGTGCTGCCAAGAGATGCAAGTACAGTCTTCAAGCCTTCTCTAACGTTATTTGCCCCACAGACTATTTGTAAGATTTTACTTCCATTATCTACTTTACACAGCTTTAACTTATCAACATTTGGATGAGGTGTGACTTCCAACACTTTTGCAACAATGAATCCAGCTAATTTGGTATTGTCAACCACATCTTTTACTTCTAACCCTATATGAGTTAACTTATCAGTGATTTCTTCTAAACTAGCATTCGTTTCTAAGTGCTCTAGTAACCAAGATAATGTAAATCTCATGAATCTTTAAAGAGACAAAAAAGTTATTGTAATATAAAATATAATGCTTTTAAAGTTTGTTGTAGTAAATGACTTCTCTATTGCAAGAAACAATAGAGAAGTTTACATATGTGATTATGTATCTTTTCAAAGAGAAGGAATTTTGTTTATATCACTTTTTAAATCTATACCCATATAGTACTCAAGATTTATATTATGATTGTCTTCATGGAAATTGTAGATGTAACCATCAATAGTTAAGTTTTCTATTATGTCATGGCTTTCACTAGTATTTTACTTTCCACTTTGGAATAGCCAATATATTCGTTAGAGGAACTATCCGTTAGCTTGATGTGTCCATTGTCAAATTCCTGTTCTAAATTTAAAGATTGATTAATATT